>JACMJT010000422.1 GCA_014380505.1 Hyphomicrobiales bacterium
ATCCAACGGGCACCGGCACGGGTGGCTCAAAAAAACCCAACCTCAAGGCCGAATTCTCCAAGGAACCTCACGTGCGCGGCGTCTGTTCCATGGCCCGCTCCCAAAGCCCCGATTCCGCCAACAGCCAGTTCTTCATCTGCTTCGACGACGCGGGCTTTCTCGACAACAAATACACCGTCTGGGGCAAAGTGACCTCCGGCATGGACCTTGTCGACACCATCAAGCGGGGCGAACCCGTGAGCCAACCCGACAAGATCGCCAAGATGCAGGTCGCGGCCGACGTGAAGTAATGAACCGCCTAGCCGTTATCGGAGTTCTGCTGGTTGCCTCCACCGCGCCGGCGCAGGCGACGGAGTGGCTGATCTGTTCCAATGGCGACAAGGCCTCGATCAGCGTGTTGCTCGGCCAGATGGAAGTGATCGCGGTCGCCGATATCATGATCGAAGTCGGACAGAAGAAATGGTCGACGAAGGGTGACGGGGCTACGCTCATCACCAAGGGCCAGGCTTTCGAGACCAAGGACCAGATTTGGATTGACGTCACCGACGCCAATGTCGCGGGCATTGTGGCTCAGCTCCGCTTGTTCAAGGCCAGTGAAGGTGATGACTACGTCTCCGGCGGCATCTTGCGTGTTGCGGACGAGGGTGCCTGGGCAGTCACCTGCTCCGGGCCCTGATGCGGGTTGCCGATTTCGATTTCGATCTGCCGCCGGAGCGGATAGCGCTTCGGCCCGCAAGCCCCCGCGATTCCGCCAGGCTCTTGGTCGTTCGGCCTGATACGTTTGAAGATCGGATCATGCGCGATCTCCCGTCGCTGCTGCGCAAGGGCGATGTGCTGGTGTTCAACAACACCAAAGTCATTCCCGCGGCGCTGACCGGTCACCGTGCCGGCCGCTCCGGCACCACTCCAAAAATCGAAGCGCTTCTGCACATGCGTCTCGATGGGTCGCGCTGGAAAGCCTTCGCCAAGCCGGGCAAGAAGCTTGTGGCGGGAGATCGCATCCGCTTCGGCGGTGAGGCCCGCGTCTGCCTGACGGGGACGCTGGATGCCACCGTCGAAGCCAAAAGCGAGGCGGGCGAGATCACGCTCGCCTTCGATCTCTCAGGGCCGGTGCTCGACGAAGCCATTCAACTCGTGGGCGAGATGCCGCTGCCGCCCTATATCGCGGGCAGGCGCGGCGCCGACGAACAGGATCGCGGCGACTACCAGACCATGTTCGCGGCGGAGGAGGGCGCGGTGGCGGCACCCACGGCCGGTTTGCATTTCACTCCCAATCTGATGAAATCTCTGCAAGCAGCCGGAATAACGGCGGAATTCGCAACCCTCCACGTCGGCGCGGGAACCTTCCTGCCGGTAAAAGCCAGCGACACCAGGGACCACAGCATGCATGCCGAATGGGGCAGCATCGATGCTGCAACGATTGCCCGGCTGAAAATAGCGCGTGCCGCGGGCGGCCGCATTGTGGCGGTCGGCACCACCTCGCTCCGGCTTCTCGAAAGCTCAGGGCTGGAGTCTTTCTCCGGCACCACGGATATCTTCATCACGCCGGGCTATCGCTTCAAGGCGGCCGATCTGCTGATCACCAATTTTCACTTGCCGAAGTCGACGCTGTTCATGCTGGTCGCGGCCTTCGCCGGGCTCGAGCGGATGAAACAGGCCTATGCCCATGCGATCGCCCGCGGCTATCGCTTCTATTCCTATGGCGACGCGAGCCTGCTATTCCCCGCTCCATGACGTCCGAATTTTCCTTCTCCCTCCACAAGACCGATGGCAAAGCCCGCCTTGGCACCGTTCACACCTTGCATGGTGAAATCCGCACGCCCGCCTTCATGCCGGTGGGCACAGTCGGTACGGTGAAGGGCCTCTACCTCGATCAAGTCAAAGCCACCGGCACCGACATCATTCTCGGCAACACCTATCACCTGATGCTGAGGCCCGGCGCGGAAGAGGTCGCGAAACTCGGCGGCCTTCACAGCTTCATGGGGTGGGACGGCCCGATCCTCACGGATTCGGGCGGCTTCCAGATCATGTCGCTGTCGAAAATCCGCAAGATCACCGAGCAGGCGGCGATATTCCAGTCCCACATCGACGGCAAGCGCCATGAACTCACACCCGAGCGCGCCATGGATATCCAGCGCCTTCTGGGATCCGACATCCAGATGCAGCTTTACCAGTGCATCGAAAATCCGCACACGGAGAAATCCGCCGAGAAGGCCATGCAATTGTCGCTGCGCTGGGCCGAACGCTCACGCCGCGCTTTCGGCAAGCAGCCAGGCCGCGGCAATTTCGGCATCGTCCAAGGCGGAATCAACGAACGCCTGCGCCGCGACAGCGCCGAAGGCCTCAAGTCCATAGGCTTCGAGGGCTATGCCATCGGCGGCCTTGCCGTGGGAGAAGGCCAGGAGCTGATGCTGAAAACCCTGGAGATCACCGAGCCCCATCTCCCCGCCGCAAGCCCTCGCTATCTCATGGGCGTTGGCACGCCCGAGGACATTCTCGAATCCGTTGCCCGCGGCATCGATATGTTCGATTGCGTCCTGCCCACAAGGTCCGGCCGCCACGGCCAGGCTTTCACCCGCTTCGGCAAGATCAACCTGCGCAACGCCAAGCACGCCGACGATCCGCGCCCTCTCGATCCCGAAAGCCCATGCCCTGCGCTCTCGCAATATTCCCGCGCCTATCTGCATCACCTGATCCGCTCCGGCGAACTCCTCGGCATGATGCTGCTCTCCTGGGCCAACATCGCCTACTACCAATCCTTGATGCAGGCCATCCGTGCTGCAATCGCCGACAACCGCTTCGAAGATTTCCGCCTTGCCACGAAGGAACAGTGGCGGCGTGGCGACGCTTAGCTCGCGACAACTGCCAAATTCTCTCCATGGCAGTACCCGGTCTTGATCCGGGGATCAACCCTACCATCCAGTCCGGATCACCGGATCTAGGCCGGTGATGGAGAGAGTGAGTTCGTGGAGGTTTTGCACAACCTACTTCCCCCCACCTCCCGTATGCTCCCCATCCCGCGTCAAATAATACGCCGCAAGAATCGGAATAAACGTCACCGCGATGACGATGATCGCCACCACATTGGTCACCGGCCGCTGCCTGGGGCGGATCAGTTCGTTCAGCATCCAGATCGGCAATGTCGTTTGCTGCCCCGCCGTGAATGTCGTCACGATAACCTCATCGAACGACAGCGCGAAGGCCAGCATGCCGCCCGCCAGAAGGGCCGATCCAATCTGCGGCAACACCACATGGCGGAATGTCTGAAAGCCGTTGGCGCCCAGGTCCATGGACGCCTCGATCATGCTGGCCGAGGTCCGGCGGAACCTCGCCAGCACATTGTTATAGACCACCACAATGCAGAACGTCGCGTGGCCCAGCACGATGGTCCAGGTCGAGAACGGTATGCCCATGATGTCGAACGCCGAGCGGAGTGCTATGCCGGTGATGATGCCGGGAAGGGCGATCGGCAAAATGAACAGCAGCGAAATCGTCTCGCGCCCGAAAAACCGCGCCCGTGCCAGCGCGGCCGCCGCCAGTGTGCCGAAGATCAGCGCCAGGAACGTGGCGATCAGCGCCACCTTGATCGACAGGATCAGCGGCGGCCAGATATCGGGCCGGTCGAACCAGGCGGTGCTGAACCAGCGGGTCGTATAGCCCGGCGGCGGAAACTGGAAACTCTTCTCCTCCGTGGTGAAAGCGTAAAGAACGATCAGCGCCAGCGGCAGGTGCAGGAACAGCAGGCCCAGCAAGGCGCCGAGCTTGAGCGTGAAGGGTGCCCGTGGGGCGCCGTCAGAGCGCATCGAAAGCCCCCATGCGCTTGGCCACCATGAGATAGATCCCCATGATTGCCATGGGAATGACGGTGAAGGCCGCGGCCAGCGGAATATCTCCCGCCGTTCCCTGTAGCGAATAGACGGCACTTCCGATGAACGGCCGCGAATTGCCGACGATCTGCGGAACGATATAATCGCCCAGCGTCAGCGAGAAGGTGAAGATCGAGCCTGCGATGACGCCGGGCAGCGCCAGCGGGAAGATCACTTTGCGGAATGTCTGTTGTGGATTGGCGCCGAGATCGGCGGAGGCTTCAATATAATTTTTGGGCACCCGCTCGAGTGCTGCCTGCATCGGCAGAATCATGTAGGGCAGCCAAATATAAACGAAAACCAGGAAGGTGCCGATATAGCTGAACGACAGCGACGTGCCGCCGATTGTGGGCACGGCCAGCAACCAATCCAGCGCAGGGGAGACGTGCAGTCGCTCCGCCGCCCATGTGACAATGCCTTCCTTGGCAAGGATCAGCTTCCAGGCATAGATCTTCACCAGATAGCTCGACCATAGGGGCATCATCACCGCGAGATAGAAAAACGCCTTGGTGGCCCCCCGCGCATAGCGCGCCGCGTAATATGCGATGGGAAAGGCGATGATGGCGGAAGCCAGCGTCACCGCCGCCGCCATCACAAAGGTGCGCGTGATGACTTGCAGATTGGCCGGTTCAAGCAACTCCCCATAGGTGGAAAGCGTCAGCTCGTGGATGACAAGGCCGGTAAAATCGTCGAGCGTATAAAAACTCTGCAGCAGCAGCGCCGCCAGCGAACCCATGTAGACGACGCCAAACCACAGCAGCGGCGGCAGCAGCAGCACAAGGGTGAGAAGCCAGGACCGGCGGAAGAAGACGTCGGATATCCACGTCAACGCTCCGCCCCTTGCTGCTGCGGCCGCGGCCTTCATTCGGCTCGCTCCATCTCCACCACGCTGTCCCGGGCCCAGGCGAACCGCACGCTCTGTCCTTGCGCAAAAAATCTGGCCCCGGCGGGGATGGTGGCGGTGAGGCGCGTATCACGGCTGACGATCACCACGCGGATGACCGCCCCTTGATAGTGGACAGCGGCAACCTTGCCGTCAGCGCTGGCGAACCCCATGGGCGGACTTTGCGTTTTGGAGAGCACGGTGATTTTCTCGGGGCGAAGGCTCGTCCACGCCTCCGGCCCGCCGTGGGAAACGGAAAATTCCGGGCTCATGATATTGGACGACCCGACAAAATCGGCGACGAAACGCGAGCCTGGCCGCTCATAAACCTCCGCCGGCGTTCCCGCCTGCACGATCTTGCCGTCGTTGAAGATTGCCACCCGGTCGGCCATGGACAGCGCTTCGTTCTGGTCGTGCGTCACGAAGACGAAGGTGATGCCCAGATGTTTTTGCAGGGCCTTCAGTACCTCCTGCATCTGCTCGCGGAGCTTGAGATCGAGCGCTCCCAGCGGCTCATCCAGCAGCAGCACCTTGGGCTGGTTGACCAGTGCGCGCGCAAGCGCCACGCGCTGGCGCTGGCCGCCCGAAAGCTGGCTGGGCTTGCGGTTTTCATAGCCCTTGAGCTTAACCATTTCGAGCGCCTGGATGGCCTTGGGCTCCCGCGCACCCCGCGCCATGCCCTTGATCATCAGGCCGTAAGCCACGTTCTCGCCCACGCTCATGTGCGGGAACAGGGCATAGTCCTGAAACACCGTATTGACGTTGCGCTTGTAGGGCGGCACTCCCTCGGCCGTTTCGCCGAAAATTTCGATGTGGCCAGCCGTCGGCTGTTCGAACCCCGCGATCAGGCGGAGACACGTGGTCTTGCCCGAGCCCGAAGGCCCCAGCATGGCGAAGAACTCGCCTCTCTCGATATCGAGCGTAACATCGTCCACCGCCCGCACCTTGCCGAAATGCCGCGAGACATGCTGAAGGCTGACCGCTGGTGTCATGAAAAATCCGGAAAACCGGCCCCGGTCCATCGAACCGGGGCCGCTGTTGGGAGATTACTGGCCGAGGATGGCGATATAATCTTTTGCCCATTGCGAATAGGGCACGCAAGTACCTTCGTTTTCACAAGTGCCGATCGGCGTCCGCCAGAACCAGATCTTCTCGAAACTGGCGAGCCCGTTGGTATCGCAGCCCGCGTCCGTCAGCAGTTCATTGCCCTTGCAGGCGGCGAGAACGGCTGGAACCGATCCGAACCACGAGGCCAGATCTCCCTGCACCTTGGGGGTGAGTGAGTGGTTCATCCACATATAAGCGCAGTTGGGGTGTGCTGCTTCCGAGTGAAGCATGGTTGTGTCGGCCCAACCCGTTGCCCCTTCTTCGGGAACGGTCGAGGCAATCGCCGCCTTCGATGTCTTGTCGGCCTGCAGCAAGTTGACCTGGAACGGCCAGGACGAGGAGGCGACCACGCCTTCATTCTTGAAATCCTCGATCTGCGCCATGGCGTCGTGCCAGTAGCGGCCGACGAGGGCGCGCTGGCCTTTCAGCAGCTCTATGGCGGCTGCATATTGGTCCTTGTTCAACTCGTAGGGGTTCTTGATGCCGAGTTCCGGCTTTTTCTTCATCAGATAAAGGGCGGCATCGGCGATGTAGATGGCGCCGTCATAGGCCTGCACGCGCCCCTTGTTGCTCTTGCCGTCGGGAAGGTTCTGTTCCTCAAACACGACGGACCAGCTCTTCGGCGCTTCCTTGAAAATATTGGTGTTGTAGGCCAGCACATTCGGCCCCCATTGATAGGGTGTGCCGTAGTGAACGCCGTCCACCGTGTGCCATGGCGCATCTTTCAGGCGGTCGTCGATCGTCTTGTAGTTGGCGATGAGATCGATATTGACCGGCTGCACTTTCTTGCCGGCAATCAGCCGGAGCGAGGCATCGCCGGAGGCAGTGACCAGATCGAAGCCGCCCTGGTTCATCAGCGTCACCATTTCATCGGAGGTGGCCGCCGTCTTGACATTAACCTTGCAGCCCGTCTCCTTCTCGAAGGAGGTTACCCAGTCATATCCCTTGGTATCACCCCGTTCGATGTAGCCTGGCCAGGCCACGATATCGACCTGACCTTCGCCCGCCCCAATCTCCTTCTTCAATTCCTGAGCCCAGGCAATCCCGCCCGCTGCCACAAGCGCCAGAATTGAAACGATCATGCGTTTCATGGATGTCATGACACTGTTACTCCCTGAGGGTCTCTCTTTGCCCGCCGCATCGGACCCCGCGGTGCGGTCGCAAGAGCAACTCTATCCCGAAGATTCGGCCAATGGAAGCGGGGGTCTAGGCTTAGCGCGCCTTCGTTCCCATATTAACGTCATGCCCCCGTAAGCGGGAGCGCACCTCGAACCACACTTCCGCCGGTTTACCGGCCCATATCCTCCCTTAACCCCCTCCCGCGAATACCCTCTCCCATTTTCGCCCAAAGCAATTATATAATGCATCCCATGCCGAAGCGACCCCATCCCGGGAACGGAAACCAGACAGGCGTCCTCACCCGCACCGAAACGAAGACCGAGAAGCCTTCGCTCTATAAGGTGCTGCTGCTGAACGACGACTATACGCCGATGGAATTCGTGATCCACGTGCTTGAGCGCTTCTTCGGCAAGGCGAGGGAAGAGGCGACGCGAATCATGCTGCATGTGCACCAGAAGGGGGTGGGCATCTGCGGCGTCTATACGTTTGAAGTGGCGGAAACCAAGGTGACCCAGGTGATGGATTTCGCCCGGGGAAACCAGCACCCGCTCCAGTGTACGATGGAAAAGGAATAGGAATGCCCACGTTCTCCCGCAGCCTGGAAAAGGCCCTGCACCGCGCCCTGGCGATCGCCAATGAGCACAGCCATGAGTATGCCACCCTTGAGCATCTCCTGCTGGCGCTCATCGAGGACAAGGATGCCGCCGCCGTTATGCGCGCCTGCAGTGTCGATCTCGATGCGCTCCGCCGCAGCCTGGAAAACTATCTCGACAGCGAAATGGCCAACATGGTTTCCGCCGGCCACGACGAGTCGAAGCCCACCGCCGGTTTCCAGCGCGTGATCCAGCGCGCCGTCATCCATGTCCAGTCCTCTGGCCGCGAGGAGGTGACGGGCGCCAACGTGCTGGTGGCGATCTTCGCCGAGCGCGAGAGCCACGCCGCCTTCTTCCTGCAGGAACAGGACATGACCCGCTACGACGCGGTCAACTATATTTCCCATGGCATCGCCAAGCGGGCAGGGCTTTCGGATACCAGGCCCGCCCGCGGCGTCGACCAGGACCAGCAACAGGGCGGCGGCAGCGGCGAGGGCGACGACCGCGAAGGCCCCAAGAAGAAGGGCGAAGCCGACGCGCTCGAAGCCTACTGCGTCAACCTCAACAAGAAGGCGGGCGATGGCAAGATCGATCCGCTGATCGGCCGCGAAAATGAGGTCAACCGCACCATCCAGATCCTCTGCCGCCGCCAGAAGAACAACCCGCTGTTCGTGGGCGACCCCGGCGTTGGCAAAACGGCGATAGCCGAAGGGCTCGCCCGCAAGATCGTCAAAGGCGAAGTGCCAGCCGTCCTCGCCGATTGCACGGTCTATCAGCTCGACATGGGCGCTTTGCTCGCGGGCACCCGCTATCGCGGCGATTTCGAGGAACGCCTGAAGGCGGTCATCAAGGAAATCGAAGCCCGTCCCGGCGCCATCATGTTCATCGATGAAATCCACACGGTGATCGGAGCAGGCGCCACATCGGGCGGCGCCATGGATGCTTCGAATCTGCTGAAGCCAGCACTCGCCGGCGGCAACCTCCGCTGCATCGGCTCCACCACCTACAAGGAATACCGCCAGCATTTCGAAAAAGACCGGGCGCTGGTCCGCCGCTTCCAGAAGATCGACGTGAACGAGCCCACGATTCCGGACTCCATCGCCATCCTCAAGGGCCTCAAGCCCTACTACGAGGATTTCCATAAGGTGAAATTCACCGATCAGGCGATCGAGAGCGCGGTTCAGCTTTCGGCCCGCTACATCAACGACCGCAAGCTGCCCGACAAGGCCATCGACGTGATCGACGAAACCGGCGCCTCCCAGATGCTGCTGGCCGAGGAGAAGCGCCGCAAGACCATCGATGTCCCACAGATCGAAGCGACCATCGCCACCATGGCGCGCATCCCGGCCAAGACCGTGTCCAAGGACGACGCCACGGTTTTGAAGAACCTGGTGCAGGAACTGAAGCGGCTGGTGTTCGGCCAGGACTAGGCCATCGAGGCGCTTGCCTCCGCCATCAAGCTGGCGCGCGCTGGTCTTCGCGAACCCGAAAAGCCCATCGGCTGCTATCTTTTCTCCGGCCCCACGGGCG
>JACMJT010000423.1 GCA_014380505.1 Hyphomicrobiales bacterium
ATGGTCCGGGCGGCGTTGCGGTGATCGCCGAGGCGCTGACCGACAATCGCAACCGGACAGCCTCGGCGGTGCGTTCGCTGTTCATCAAATTCGGCGGCAATCTGGGCGAGACGGGATCGGTCTCCTTCATGTTCACGCGCTCCGGCGAAATTTCCTACAATCGGGACAAGGGCTCGGCCGACGCCATTCTCGAGGCCGCCATCGATGCAGGCGCCGATGATGCGGTGTCCGATGAAAACGGCCATGTCATCACCTGCGCCTTTGAGAGTACGGGCGAAGTGGCGTCGGTGCTGGCGGCCAAGCTGGGGGAGGCCGAAAGCGTCAAGATCGTGTGGAAGCCACGGACCTTGACGCCCATCGACCAGGAGAAAGCGGAGAGCCTGCTGAAGCTGATCGAGGCGCTGGACGAGGACGATGATGTGCAGAACGTCTTCTCCAACGCCGACATCGCCGACGATGTGCTGGCGAAGCTCAACGCAGCGTAATCTGCTAATCTTCGACCATGGTCCGAATCATCGGCATTGATCCTGGATTGCGCAACACGGGCTGGGGCGTCATCGAGCAGGACGCTTCACGGCTGTCCTATGTCGCGGACGGCAGCGTCCATTCCGATGCGGATGCGCCGTTGCCGGAGCGGCTCCTCCAAATTCACACACAGCTTCTTGCCGTGCTGCGCGATTTCGCACCCGATGAGGCAGCAATCGAGGAAACCTTCGTCAACAAGGATGCACGCGCCACGCTGAAGCTCGGCCAGGCACGCGGAGCCGTGATGCTGGCGCCCGCCCTGCTGGGCATTCCGGTAAGCGAGTATGCGCCTAACCTCATCAAGAAATCGGTGGTGGGAACAGGGCACGCGGAGAAGGACCAGGTGCAGCACATGGTGAAACTTCTACTGCCGCGAGCGATAATGAGAACAACGGACTCAACCGATGCCTTGGCCATCGCCATTTGCCATGCCCATCACCAGAGCTCCCGCACACTTGCCGCCGTTCTTGCCCGTTCTTGACTTGTTCTCGAAGATCGCATAAGTAATACCATAGAGGTATTACTATGCGTCTTACCAGCAAAGGCCAAGTCACCATCCCCAAGGCAGTCCGCGACAAGCTGGGCATTAAACCGGGCGGCAATGTCGGCTTCGAAGAGGAGGGGGACAAGATTGTGCTCGTCAATGAAGAGGCAAAAGCGGTCGAAGATGCGGCTGAGCGGATGATCCGGCATATGGTTGAGTTCGGCCGCAAGGCCAAGCGCATTCCCATGACCGACAAGGAGCTTATGGAACTGACGCGCGGGCCTTTTAATGACCTCGACGCTGATTGACACGAACGTGTTTCTCGATGTGGTGGAAGAGCGGCCCGATTGGTTTGCCTGGGCCCGCAGCAAAGTGCTTGAGGCGCGGCGCATCGGTGATGTCGTCATCAGCCCCGTGGTCTATGCGGAGGCATCGACCCCTTATGAAGATGAGCATGCGTTCGCGAAATTCATCGATACGGCCGGGTTCGTGAAGGAGGATTTGCCTTTCGACTGCGCTTTCAAGGCCGCCAAGGCGCATTACGAATATCGCAAGCGTGGCGGCATCCGGACCACGACACTGCCCGATTTCTTTATTGGCGCCCATGCGCTGGTGAGAGGCTATAGGCTGATGACGCGCGATCCCGCGAGATTTCGGACTTACTTTCCCGAACTCGACATCATTGCGCCGGAAAGCCATCCATGATCGGCAAGCTTAAGGGCAGGATCGACGCCTATGGACCCGACTGGGTGATCGTCGATGTAGGGGGCGTCGGCTACCACGTTTTCTGTTCCTCGAAGACGATGGCGGCGCTGCCGCCTGCCGGTGAATTCGCCGAGGTGCACACGGAAATGCTGGTAAGCCAGGATATGATCCGGCTGGTGGGATTTGCCTCGACCCACGAGCGCGACTGGTTCCGGCTGCTGCAAACCGTGCAGGGCGTGGGCACCAAGGTGGCGCTTGCCATTCTCTCCACGTTCGCAGCGAACGAGATAGCGAACGCCATCGCTCTTCAAGACAAGGCAATGATCGGGCGCGCCGTGGGCGTGGGCAAGAAGCTGGCCGAGCGCATTGTGCTCGAACTCAAGGACAAGGTTCCAGCTTTCGCGCCCGCCGACGCTGCGCTGTCGCGGCTTCAGGCTGAACTGGGCGGGCCTCGGCCCTCAGCGGCGCGGGATGCGGTCTCGGCATTGGTCAATCTTGGCTATGGGCAGGTGCAGGCGGGAGCGGCGGTTGCCGCCGCCATGAAAAAAGGCGGAGATGATCAGCCTACGGAGAAAATGATCCGCTTGGCGCTCCGGGAGCTGGCAGCGGGATGAATGATTCAGAGAGGCGCCACAGAAGCATTCAAGCGTTCGCGCAACTCTGGGGAGTGCCCGTCACCTCATTTGTTACTACTTTACTGTTGGGGCCGCCTGTTGGAGGTATCTTGGTCGCGTTGCTAGCGCCGCTCTTTCCAGACTTTGGAACGGGTGTAGGGGGTTACTTTAGTGCGTTCGGGAGCAAAGATTGGCTCTTGACGGGCTTGACCCTGTTATTCCTGGCGGTTCCATTCTCATATTTATTTGGAGGGCTACAGGCAGTTATTGCGGGGTTCGCTTTTGCAATTTACGCCAAAGAGTCGGGCCGTCCACCACTGTGGTTTGCGTTGTCAATTGCTGTACTGATTTCTATCATCGGAATCGGATTGGGGTTCGTTCATTCGCGATCGCATGTGCCCACTGTCATCATTCACGCAGTTCCCGTGCTGGTTTGCTGGAGTGTCGTTCGATTATTCTGGGAAGGTGAAGTTGAATGACCACCCGCCTAATCGATCGTGACATCCGCCCCGAAGATGCCATCGATACGCATCTCAGGCCGCAGCGGCTTGATGAATTCGTGGGGCAAACGAAGGTCAAACAGAATTTGCGGGTTTTCATCGCGGCGGCGAAAGCGCGGGGGGAGGCGCTGGACCATGTGCTGTTCGCGGGGCCGCCGGGACTGGGCAAGACGACACTGGCGCAGATCATGGCGCGCGAGCTGGGTGTGAATTTCCGCGGCACATCGGGGCCGGTGATTGCCAAGGCCGGGGATCTCGCGGCGCTGCTCACCAATCTTGAAGACCGGGATGTGTTGTTCATAGATGAAATTCACCGCTTGAATCCGGCGGTGGAAGAAATCCTCTATCCCGCCATGGAGGATTTTCAGCTTGATCTCATC
>JACMJT010000424.1 GCA_014380505.1 Hyphomicrobiales bacterium
CACCCGCGTGGCAAAACCCATTTGCGAAAGCTTGGCCGCGACACTCCGCGCTGTCGCCTCGGCGATCTGCTGCAGGATGGCGGGCGTAACCGCGGCCCACGCATCCTTGGCCGTGGTGGGCCCCGCCGTTTCACTGCCCGCGATCGTGTCAATCAGCACACCATTGTCGTCGCGGAGTTCCCACGTGTAGGCGATTTGCGCGGCACCCGCCTGCATGTCCGCGCGAAACTTTCCCGAAAGCGTGTAGGTGCCGGCCGGCACGGCCCCTTCGATGATGCCGATATCATGCTGCCCGGCGGAAAGGGCGAGCGCTTCTTTCAGCGCTTTCGCCTGGTCCGGGGGAATTCCGGTAAGCGCCTGCACCGTGATAGGCGGCGGCGTCTTGCCCTTGATGACGGGCGTGGTGCCATCGCCAAGCTGATTTCCCGTCGAGCAGGCCACCAGCACCAGGGCAAACAGCATAGCCACCGCGGGCAAAATCCTGCGGCGCCACGAATCGATGGCAGCAAGCGGTGTCATGGCCTATCGGATTATCATATCCAGCGAGTGGCGTGAAACCGGTTCGGGCTTCGTGTTCCCCACGATATAGGTGCGCCCCAGGCAAAAGGCACAGCCGCTGTCGGAATCCATCACGATCATGTGGGCGAAGAACACCATGCCGGGTTCGATCGGGTGCGGATTGCCGCGATAGAACATCGGCGCATCCATCCAGCTCGGCGTAAACTTGGCCCCCAGCGAATAGCCGCAGGCATTGAGCCGGTGGCGCTCCATGCCGTGGGCATCCATGACACGGGCATAGGAATCGAACACATCACCCGCCGCGTGCCCGGGCCTGAGTTTCGTTTCCACTTCCGCCAGCGCCTCGCGCGCCGCCTGATCCATGGCGAGATGCTGCTTTGAGGGTTTTCCGATGATGAAGGTGCGCATGAACGCCGCGTGATAGTGGCGATAAACACCGGCCCATTCCAGCGTCAGCTGGTCGCGCTTCGAAAGCTTGCGCCGTCCCGCCTTGTGGCGGCAGAGCAGCGCATCGCGGCCTGAACCGATGATGAATTCATTGGCCGGATAATCGCCGCCGCCAGCGAAGATCGCTCCCTGCTGGGCTGCAAGAATATCGCCTTCATCGGCACCCGCCTTCGATTTCCGGATCGCAGCCTTGAGCGCCGCATCGCCAAGCTCGCCAGCCTTGCGCACATATTTAAGTTCGGCCGGCGATTTCACCACGCGCAGGCGGTTCACCAGTTGCGTTGCCTCCGTCAGCTTACAAAAGCTCAACAGCGCCGCCTCCACCGCCCTGCCGTTGAAATGGGTGAGGCCATAGGAATTGGTTTCGATGCCAAGCCGCTTGCCCCGCGCACCTAGGCTTTCCAGCATGTCCTTCAACTGGGCGGCGGGCTTAGCCCCGGCTTCGTCCGTCCAGATGCGGATGTCTTCGATGATCGACGTATGCTGCGCCTGCCGCAGATCGGCAGAGCGCGTCAGCAACGCCAGCTTGCCGTCGCTGCCGAGATAGAGGCACTGGAAAAAGCAGAAACCGAAGCTGTCGTAGCCCGTGAGATAATACATGCTCTCCTGCTGGAACATGAGCAGCCCATCCAGGCCCTCCGCCTCCATCGCCTTGATTGTGGCGGCGATGCGCGTTTCATATTCCGATTTCGGGAAGTGCAGTGCCATGTCCCATCCTATGAGAGTGCGATTGCGGAAATCTGCCGGCCATAGTCTTTCTCAGCCCGGTGTGTAGCACGGCGGTAGCTGAAAAAACGAGCTTCGTCGCTGAAGGTACATAGACCGAGATTGACAACCTTGCCTGCCCCCTCGCGCTTAAGGCGCGCTTCGAGATAGCCGGCGAGATCGAACATTCCATGGCCCGGCCGCGCCGAGGCGGTGAAGAAGCGCTTGTTCGCTCCGTCCTCATCGAGAAAACGCGCCGGAAACTCCGGCCCCACCTCATAGGCGGCACCTGAGATCATGGGCCCCACCACCGCGACAGTGCGGGCCCGTTTTGCCCCAAGCCGCTCCATGGCATCGAGGGTCCGGCCCGTGACGCCGGCAAGGGCTCCCTTCCATCCCCCATGGGCGGCGCCGATGACGCCCGCCTGCGCGTCGGCGAAAAGAATGGGGCCGCAATCCGCCGTGAGCACGCCGATCGCCAGGCCCCGCGCCGCCGTCACCATGCCGTCGGCCCGTGGCCGATCACCCGCAGGCCACGGTCCCTCCACCACGATCACATCGGGGCTATGAACCTGATAGGCAGAGATAAGATTGGGTTCAGCCACGTTGAGCGCATCGGCCACGATAGCCCGGTTGCGTCGCACGATCTCTGTGTCGTCGCCCGATCCCATGCCGCAATTGAGCGAGGCGAACAGCCCCCGCGAATGCCCGCCTTCCCGCGTGAAAAAACCGTGAGAGACGTGGGAGATTTTAAGCGCGTCTGCCTGAATCATGGACTGCCGAATGGATAGGGCGTGGCGAGCCCCGGAGATGTTGCCGTTAGCACCTTGAACAGATTACCCATCTGGGATTCATCCGCAAGCCGCCCCATGGCCCGCTTTAGCATGCCAGCCATGCCTTTGTCCGCCCGCGCCGCCAGAACAGCCGTGCGTGGCTCAAGCCCCATGGCCATAAGGAAGGTTCGCTGGGTAAGGCCGGGCCAGGGAACGGCACCCCCCTGGCGCAACGCCTTAGCCAGCGCTTCGAAATCCACGTGCGAGGTCAAGTCGCATTCGCCGGGCCTCTCGGTCACCGGCACGTGCTTGTGCTTGCGCACGGCTTGCAGCGTATCCCCGGGTGCGGAGAGGAGATGGCCATAGTCAATGATCAGCGCCGCACCGGGGTGACGCGCCAGCCGTGCCCCGATTTCGCCGGCAATATCGCTTCGCAAAGAAGCAAATTCGATAACATCGCCGTCCTTTCCCGGCGCCTCCTGTCCTGCCACAGCTTCGGAATCCGTCAATCCAATAGTCAACGCCTCGCCAGCAAGCCCTACGCAGCGTTCGCGCCAGTGCCCATCCCGGCGCTCGAACTGGCGGATGGGAATGGCATCGAAGAACTCGTTGGCCACCAGCACCATCGGCCCCTCTGGAACGGTGGCGAGCGTGTCATGCCACGTGGCTCCGGTCTTGATCGCCTGTTTCTGTATCTCCCGCAGGCGTGGACTCGTTTCCACCAGATGCACTTTTGCCGACTCAAGAAAACCTGGCGCCACCTTGGCCGTGCGCCCAATATCAGCCATAAGAGTACCGCGCCCCGGCCCCAGTTCGACAAGATTGAATGAAGCAGGCGCTCCCATGGCTTGCCATGCCGCCACGCACCAGATGCCAATCAGCTCGCCGAACACTTGCGAGATTTCCGGCGCGGTGATGAAGTCGCCCTCTTCGCCGAAAGCCTCGCGCACCATGTAGTAACCATGGAGGGGATGTCCCAGGCAGAGCGCCATGTAGCGGTCGAGCCGCATCGGCCCTTCCGCCACAATCGTCTCACGGATGATCCGCTCAAGCGGTGTCAAGGGCGGGATCTCGCGAGCAGCCAGACGCCAATGGCGATAAGCGGCAGCGACAGGATCATGCCCATGGTGATGAAGCCCGCGAAATATCCAAGCTGTGCATCGGGCTCGCGGGCAAACTCGACGGCGATCCGCGACAGCCCATACCCAAGCGCAAAAATTCCGGAGGCCCGCCCCGGATGCGCCAGCGCCGTGAACCGGTGCGTTGCGATCCGCACGGCAATAAACAGGAGAAACCCCTCCAGCGCCGCCTCATAAAGCTGGCTCGGATGGCGAGGCTCTAGGGTGGGATCGGCCGGAAACACAAAGGCCCACGGCACATCGGTGGCCCTGCCGTAGAGTTCGCCATTGATGAAATTGGCCAACCGCCCGAGCCCCAGCCCCACCGGCACCGATGCCGCGCCAAGATCCAGCATCCGGTCAAGACTGGTGCCAATCCTCCGGCCAAAAATGAGGCAGGCCGCGACCACGCCCAGGAAGCCGCCGTGAAACGACATGCCGCCATCCCAAACGCGGAGGATATCGGCAGGGTTGGCAAGATAATGCAGCGGATTGTAGAACAGCACAAAACCGAGCCTGCCGCCGAGCACGACGCCCAGCATCGACCAGATGAAGAATTCGTCGATCTGCTGCGGCGTCATCGCCGGTTTCGTCCCCGCCCAAAGGCGCGGGTTCCTCACCAGCCGCTTCATGTACCACTGGGCAAACAACAGCCCCGCGATATAGGCCAGCGCATACCAGCGCAAAGCGAAGGGTCCGATTGAAAAGATGACGGGATCGATAGTCGGGAATGTGAGAGCGGCAAGTTCTGGCATAGTGGCGGGCACTGTCTTGAAGATTGCCCCGGGAAGCAATAGTTAGATACGAGAAAGGCTCGCCCCATGACCACCACCTCGTCCCGTTTCTTCGATGAACTTGCCAAGCTCATGACCAACGCCGCCGGCGCTGCCCAGGGCGTGCGCCGCGAGATTGATACTCTGGTGCAAGGCCAGGTCGAACGCGTGCTCAACAATCTCGATGTGGTGAAGCGCGAGGATTTCGAGGCTGTGAAGGCTATGGCCGCCAAGGCCCGCGAGGAAAACGACGCGCTGGCCTCACGCCTTGCGGAGCTTGAGGCCAAACTCGCCGCTAAGCCGCCCAAACCCCGCGCTGGTTAAATCTTTCCTTTTCTCTCCATGGCAGTCCCCGGACTTGATCCGGGGATCAACCCTGCCATCCAGTCTGGATCACCGGCTCAAGGCCGGTGATGGAGAGACACAACTCAAATTCATGTGGAGGAATCATCCTCCGCGCTTCTTGAGACTTGTTGCGACTCAAAGGCTTGGGCACGGTCGCTCCACGGTTGAGGCCTGATTCTCAGCCGGCGGAGTATTTGCCGATGGCCTCCACACAGGCGTTTGAACCTGCGACACCGAACCCCCTCGACCGCGTCGAGCGCCTCGCCGAGCAGCGCCATTGGTCCTTCGACCGCACCAATGCCGCCGAAGTCACCATGCTGGTCGAAGGCTCCTGGAGCGATCTCCATGTCTCGATGAACTGGCGTGACGATGTTGAAACCCTCCACGTCGCCTGCACCTTCGACGCCAAGGTTCCGCAACCCCGCCAAGAGGAGATGGCCCGCCTCATCGCCATGATCAACGCCCAATTGCTGCATGGCCACTTCGACCTTTGGCAATTGGACGGCAGCCTCGTCTTTCGCAACAACCTGCTGCTGACAGGCGCTGCCGAGGCCAACGACGCCCAGTGCGAAGCGCTGATCCGCCTGGCGGTGGAAAATTGCCAGCGCTATTTTCCCGCGGTCCAGTTCGTCGTCTGGGCCGGCCGCTCGGCTGCGGAAGCAATCGAGTCGAGCCTGTTTGAAACCATGGGAGAAGCCTGATTATTTCCTTTTATCTCATCACGCCCGCGCTCAACGCATTGCTGTCCGGTCAATATCGCCATTATTTACCTGTGCTTTGAAAAGACATTCACGCCGCCAAAGGCGACCCCGCATGTGGCGTCATTCCCCTTATCCCATCATTCCAGCGAAAGCTGGAATCCACGTTTCAACTGGAACAAATGTCAAATACTATAGAGTCTTCCGGAAAGCTGGATCCCGGCTTTCGCAGGGATGACGGGATGGGGAATAACGCATGACCATTGAATTACGCGGCACCCTGGTGCTTGTCGGCGCAGGCAAGATGGGCGGCGCTATGCTGGAGGGCTGGCTCAAGAGCGGCGCCGATCCAAAAAAGATCGTGGCACTCGATCCCTCCCCGCCCCCCGAAGTAAAGACGCTCATCGAAAAAGCCGCCGTGAGGTGGAATCCCGCGATTGCAAGCATCACCGATGCCGAAGTCATCATCGTCGCATTGAAACCGCAGGCCATGGAAGACGTGCTGCCCGGTGTCATCACGCTGGGCGCATCAAAGCCGCTCATAATTTCGGTTGCCGCGGGCAAGACCATCGCCTCCTTCGAGCGCCACTTCGGCAACACCGCGGCCATCATCCGCACCATCCCCAATACGCCCGCCGCCGTAGGCCGTGGGATCACCGCCATGGCCGCCAACCCCCATGTCTCCCCTGCGCAACTACAACTCGCCCGCGCCTTGCTCTCGGCCGTAGGCGAGGTGGTGACGGTTGACAGTGAGGCGATGATCGATGCCGCGACCGCAGTTTCGGGCTCAGGCCCCGCCTATGTGTTCTATCTGACCGAATGCCTCGCCGCCGCCGGCGCCAAGGCAGGCCTTCCCGCCGCTCTCGCCATGCAATTGGCCCGCGCCACCGTGGCGGGTGCCGGTGAATTGATGCGCCTCTCCGGCCAGCCCGCGGCAACCCTTCGCGAAAACGTCACCTCGTTCAAGGGCACAACCCATGCCGCTTTGGAAGTATTGATGGCCGATAACGGCATGCAGCCGCTCTTCGACGAGGCCATCGCGGCGGCAACCAAGCGCTCGCGCGAACTGGCGAGCTAAGCCCATGACGATTTCCTACGACGATTTTCAGAGAGTCGAAATCCGCGTCGGCACCATCGTGGCGGTTGATCCATTCCCCGAAGCGCGCAAGCCCGCCTATAAGCTGAAGATTGATTTCGGCACGCCGTTGGGTATCAAGAAATCCTCGGCCCAGATCACTAAGTACTACACGGCTGAAACACTGCTGGGCCGCCAGGTCGCTGCCGTCGTGAATTTCCCGCCGCGCCAGATCGGCCCCTTCATGTCGGAGGTGCTGACGTTGGGGTTCCCCGATCCCGATGGGGAAGTTGTGCTCGCCGCCGTCGAACGCCCCGTGCCCAACGGCGGCCGGCTGTTTTAGACGCCACATACGTTGTAACTGTGATCAGCCACGCGGCTGGAATGGAGATCGCCATGATTCAGGGCCTTAGCCATATGACTTTCATCGTTCGCGATCTGGATCGCATGGAAACAATATTGGTGAATGTGCTGGGCGCCCGCAAGGTCTATGACAGTGGCGGCGAGACATACTCCCTTTCACGCGAGCGTTTCTTGATCGCCGGAGGCGGACCCGGAGATGCCGATGCCCCTTCGCCCCTGTGGATTGTGATCATGGAAGGCGAAAGCTTGCCTTCACGGACCTACAACCATGTTGCATTCAAGATCGCCGGCGCGGAGTATGAGCAGGCATTGATGAAAGTCCGGGACCTTGGCCTCCATGTGCGCGAGTCCCGCAGCCGGGTCGAGGGTGAAGGCCGGTCGATTTACTTCCATGACGAGGACAATCACCTCTTCGAACTCCACACGGGAACACTGGGTGAGCGGCTTGCCCGCTATATGGCGGACAAGACGGTAATTCCCGGGAGTGACAGATTGGCTAGGACGAACGGAAACACGTAGATGAGCATTGTCACCACACTTGCCGAACTGGAGCATATTTACTCCGCAACGCCAACGCTCGCCTCTCTTGCGAAAGAGGTGGGCTTCATCTCGCCCCATTACCGAAAGCTCATCGAATCCTCGCCCTTCGCCGTACTTGCAACCATGGGTCCCGAGGGCCTCGATTGCAGCCCGCGCGGCGACAGGCCGGGGTTCGTTCGCATCCAGGACGAGCGCACGCTGGTTATGCCGGACCGGCACGGCAACAACCGTATCGACAGTCTCCGCAACATTCTGCGCGATCCCCGCGTGGCGCTGCTTTTCCTTATTCCGGGATCGGGAACGACCTTCCGGGTGAACGGCAAGGCGGTGATTTCGGCCGATCCCGATCTGCTCGCTTCCTTCGCCGTCGATGGCAAGCCGCCGTGCACCGCCCTTGTGATCACGGTGGAGGCGGCCTACTTCCAATGCGCGCGGGCCATCATAAGGTCCGGCCTTTGGGACGCCACGCGCCATGTCGATGCGTCCGCCATTCCAACGCCCGGCGATATTCTCGAGGCCCTTTCAAAATCCGAAATCGACGGCCACGTCTATGACGTGGAATGGCCGGCGCGCGCTTCCAAGACGCTGTGGTGAGAACTCTAACCCGCCCCGTAGATAATCGGAAACCAGTCCTCGCGCAGTTTTTGACCCGACTTCATATTGTGTCCGGGATAGGGCGGAGA
>JACMJT010000425.1 GCA_014380505.1 Hyphomicrobiales bacterium
ACCGCCACCCAAGGCACGGGCAGTGTGGGGTCCCGACTGGCGACTTTTCATTGACAAGGCATCCATGACTGCCCGCATCCTTGGCTTTCTTCTCGCCTTTCTCGTAACTGTCCTTGCAGGGGCGCCGGCGCATGCGCTCGACATCGATATAACCGAGTTCAAGCTGGAGAACGGACTCAGCGTTGTGACCGTTCCGGATCGCCGCTCGCCCGTTGTCACCCATATGATCTGGTACAAGGTGGGTGCCGCCGACGAGCCCAAGGGCAAGGCGGGTATCGCCCACTTTCTTGAGCATCTGATGTTCAAGGGAACGCCGAAGCATCCCGCAGGCGAATTCAGCCACCTTGTGCGCGTCAACGGCGGCTCCGAAAATGCTTTCACCACGCAGGACTACACGGTCTATCACCAGCGCATCGCCAAGGAGCGCCTTGGGCTTGTGATGGAGCTTGAAGCGGACCGCATGCAAAACCTCGTTCTCACCGACGAGAATGTGTTGCCGGAACTTCTTGTGGTGCTCGAGGAGCGGCGCGAACGCATCGACAATGATCCGTCGAGCCTGCTGGCTGAACAGGTGGCGGCCGCCATGTACACCGCCCACCCCTATGGCAAGCCCATCATCGGCTGGATGTCGGAGGTCTTGCAGTTGACGCGGCAGGATGCGGTTGATTTCTACCGGGCGCACTACGAACCTGCCAATGCAATTTTGATCGTGGCGGGGGATGTCACCGCCGATGAAGTGAAGGCGCTCGCCACCAAGCATTATGGCGGCCTGAAAAACCTGCGAGATCCACAGCAGCGCCTGCGCACGCCGGAACCGGAGCCTGTTGCCGAGCGCCGCGTGATCATGAAGGACGAGCGTACCGCGGCGGCCTTCTGGCAGCGGAGCTATCTGGCGCCCGCCGAGGTCAAAGCCAAGGGCCGGGAAGCGCTGGCGCTGGAGGTCTTCGCCGATATCATCGGCGCTGGCTCGCGCAGCCGGCTCTACCGGAAGCTGGTGGTTGAGCAGAAAATCGCATCCCACGTGGGCGCCTGGTATTCGGGCGATGAACTGGACTATGGCAGCTTCGGTTTCTACGGAACGCCCAATCAGGGTGTTGAACTGGCCGCGATCGAGGATGCGATCGACGCTGTGATCGCGGATGTTTTGACAAACGGCGTGACGCAGGCCGAGCTCGATACCAGCCGTAACCGCACCATTGCCGAATCCATCTATCTCCTCGACAATCAGGAAGCACTCGCCCGCATTGTCGGCAATGCCCTCGTCACCGGCCAGTCGGTGCGGGATGTGCTCGACTGGGAACGCAATTTCGCGGCGGTGACAGTCGAGGATGTGGCGGCCGCGGCCAAGGCGGTGCTGGACAAAAAGAATTCGGTCACCGGCTTGCTTCTGCCTGGCGGCAAGGGGCAGGGCGCCCCCGGCATACAGCCCGTTGTTCTTGACGAAATTCAGAACAGAGGCGCCATGATCAACCTCCGCACCTGGCTTTTGCAAGCACTCATTCTGGTTTTGGCCGCTTCCCCGGCCCTGGCCTTCAAGATCGAGGAGGTGACGAGCCCAGGCGGCATCAAGGCCTGGCTGGTCCAGGACAACGCCATTCCGCTCATTGCCATGAAATTTTCGTTTCGCGGCGGCAGCGTGTTCGACCCCGAGGGCAAGGAGGGTGTCGCCAATTTCCTGACCGG
>JACMJT010000426.1 GCA_014380505.1 Hyphomicrobiales bacterium
CACAGGGCGCTCGCAGCTCCTCATCTATCACTTCATGTTCGGGCCCGACTACAAGGCGGGCTGTGCGACCTGCTCGACGATCGCGGACGCCTTCAACGGCTTCGTCGTCCACCTGGCCAACCACGACGTCACACTTTCAGCGGTGTCGCGGGCGCCGCTTGCAAAGCTGCAGGCATATAAGAGGCGGATGGGGTGGACGTTTCCCTGGGCATCCTCGTTCGACGGGAACTTCAACTCCGACTTCAACGTCTCGTTCACCGAGGAGCAACAGCGCGAGGGGCGCATCGAATACAATTACCGGCGCGAGGAGGCGTTGACAGGCGGGATCGGCGAGGCGCTGACGAAACGCGGCGAGGACCCTGATAACGCGGTCATGGCGGGAACCGACGTGGCCACGTACACCCGCGAGAGGCCGGGCATTAGCGCGTTCGTGCTCGAGGAGGGCGTCGTCTACCACACCTATTCCGCCTATGCGCGCGGACTGGACGGCCTCTGGGGCATGTACCAGTGGCTCGACCGCGCGCCACGCGGGCGCAACGAGAAAGGCATCTGGTGGCGCCGCCACGATGAGTACGCCAAGGGCTGAGCAAAGTCGTGGTTGTCGTGACTGGACTGCGGCACCGATTCTCACGACGCATGGGTGCTGTAGGACTCAGTCGACCGGCTCACCCGGATAGACGCCCCACAGCATGGCCTGCTCGATCCAGCCGCCATAGCCACCGGCGGTGATTGCGCACCACTCACCCGTGCACGATGACACTTCGCTCACCACTCCGGCGCTTACTTTGGCGACGAGGGCGCTGCCACCGGAGGCCTTGCTGTAGAGCGGCAGGGCTTGGCCCGGGCGCCAGGGCGCCACGACGGCGGTGCGCTTGCCAGTCAGCATGTTCTTGAGAATCCATCCCTCTTCGCCATCGCTGTCGCGGACGCGGCGCCAGTTTTCGAATTCGGCTACGATTTCAACCGGCATGCCCTTGCGCTTGAACACCCAGGCCACGGCATGGTCGCTGGAGGGACCGCGCCTGACATTGACCTTCTCGGCCTTAAGGGAAACGAAGCGGGGAATCGGCAAACCGGTAGAGTCCGCCGCTGCAAGGGTGCCTGCGCTCACCGACCCGGCCAGCGCCACATTTGCCTGCGAATCAACACGCTTTCCAAAGAGCGACCAGCCCGTGGCGACCGCCACCGCAAAACAGGCAAGCGCCAGAACGACAGAGCCTATTCGCCGATTTCCCGCCCGATTTTTGGCCATGGTCCGCGATATTCCCTTTAGCTGCGGGCCGCCCCACATTGTCATGGCTTGCGCCTTGTAAACCCTCTGCTAGACCAGTTTACACTACTGGGCCAGCCGTGCAACGGATGGGGGCCCATTGAAACGATGACATGATTGCCCTCCCCGGTTTAAGATTGTGTTAACGATTGCGGAACAGGACCCGGAATGAGCAAGCGCAAGCCCCTCGTCATCGTCACACGGAAGCTGCCGGATGCCGTGGAAACGCGGATGATGGAACTGTTCAATACAAGGCTCAACGCCACCGATCAGCCCATGGGGAAGGCGGAACTGGCCGACGCCGTCAAGCAGGCGGAGGTGCTGGTGCCGACGGTTACCGACCGCATCGACAAGGCGATTCTCATGCAGGCGGGCGAGCAATTGAAACTCATCGCCAATTTCGGCACGGGGGTCGACAATATCGATGTCGAAACCGCCGTGGCGCGGGGAATCACCGTCACCAACACGCCGGGCGTTTTGACCGAGGACACCGCCGACATGACCATGGCGCTCATCATGGCGGTATCGCGGCGCCTGATCGACGGCGCCAAGGTGATCGGCCTCGACAATAGCTGGCAGGGCTGGTCGCCCACCTGGATGCTGGGCAGCCGCATCTGGGGCAAGCGTTTGGGGATTATCGGCATGGGGCGGATCGGCACCGCAGTGGCTCGCCGCGCCAAGGCCTTCGGCTTGCAGATCCACTATCACAACCGGAAGCCCGTCCACGCCAAGATCGAGGAGGAGCTCGAGGCCACCTATTGGGAAAGTCTCGACCAGATGCTGGCGCGCATGGACATTGTTTCGGTCAATTGCCCCCATACGCCCGCGACCTATCATCTGCTGTCGGCCAGGCGGCTCAAGCTGATGAAGCGCGAGGCGATTATCGTCAACACGGCGCGGGGCGAAGTGATCGATGAGAATGCCTTGGCGCGCATGCTGGAGGCGGGCGAGCTTGGCGGCGCGGGACTTGACGTGTTCGAGCATGAGCCCGCCGTCAATCCGCGCCTGCTCAAGGCCAAAAAAGCGGTGCTGCTGCCGCACATGGGCTCGGCCACCATGGAAGGCCGCATCGACATGGGCGAGAAGGTCATCATCAATATCAAAACCTGGGTTGACGGGCATAATCCACCGGACCGCGTGCTGCCTTCCATGTTGTGAGATTTAACTGTCCTCATGCTGAGGTGTGAGGGCCGCAAGGGCCGAGCCTCGAAGCATTGGTTGCAACAGTTCCTTACTGGCCCAGACCCTTCGAGGCTCGCTCCGCTCGCACCTCAGGGTGAGGAACTTCCCCCATTTATCACCGCCGGACTTGTTCCGGCGGCCCATGGTGCAGGTGCTGGGACGCTGGAGCTTTGGTCTGCCATGGGTCCCCGCAACAAGTGAGGGGATGACAAAAGTGGAGTGAGCTTCACCCATAGCTTCGCCTTTGATGGCGCCGGTTATGCCGGCGGCCTTGGAAGGTTTCGGTCCCTTCTTCAAGAAGGGTTGC
>JACMJT010000427.1 GCA_014380505.1 Hyphomicrobiales bacterium
ACATCCGCCGGCAACGACCTGTATCATCCGATCCAGGCCATGCTGATCGGCGCCATCGTGCCCTGCATCGCCTATAAGCTGCATTACTACGTCGAGCGCCGTTTCAAGATCGACGACGCGGTGGGAGCGGTTGCCGTGCACGGTTATGGCGGCTTCCTCGGCGTGGTGGTGGCGGGCTTCATGCTGTGGGGGCAACCGTCCTCACCCTATGAAGGCTATGCCGCGATCAATCCGCTCGGCAACTTCATCGGCGCCCTCATCATGGTTGCCCTCGGGTTCATTCCGACGTTTATCGTCGTCAAGATCCTGAGTGCCGCGAACCTGTTGCGGGTGCCGAAGGCAGTCGAAATCGTCGGCCTCGATTTCGCAACGCGAGAGGCCTATGAAGCGGCTGTTGCCGATGTCACTGCTACCGAAAAAGCCATGGTCAACTAGGGAGACGAACAATGTCCACCAATGGAATGACAAGTTGGGCCGTTGACCTCAAGGACGTCGGTGCGATCTATCCCTTCCAAGGATCGGAAACGATACTGGTGATCCTCGGGCTGGCGTTCTGGATCGGCTGGCATATTTGGCAAATTCGCCATGAGAGCGCCGAGCTTGAAAGCGAAAGAAACCGGGCCACCCCTGAACGGGCCCGGAAATTCATCGACAGATATTAAGCTCATACACCACAAAGGCTGTGGCCCGCTGTTCAGGCGGGCCATGACCGTTTCACGTGTACTACTTCACCGGCACCGCGTAGACCTTGCCCTCGTATGGCGCGGCATCCTTGTTGTCGACGGCCATGACATACATCGTCTTGCCGTCGTCGCTGAAGGTCATATTGGGTGCTGCGGCCGAGGGCACCGTGTACTTGTTCTTAAGCTTGCCGTCCGGAGTAACTTCGAGAATTACGCCGCTACTGTAAAAGCCCACGTAGAAGTTGCCGTTCGGACCCAGCTTGAGGCCGTCCGGAAGGGCATCCGGCGGTTCGCCAAGCGCATGGAAACGAATGAACACGCGGCGGTCGGAGAGACTGCCATCCTCACCCATGGCAAAGGAAACCACCCTGTTCGCCTCGTATTCATTTACGTAGAGCCTGCTGTCCGGGCCAAGTGTTATTCCATTGGCGTAGTGGAGATCGTTCGCCAGCTCCGTCATTGTGCCATCGCCTGCAAGATGCACGATGCGGCCCACGATCGGAGTTGGTTCCCAGGGACCCGAGAGGGTGAACCAGGCACCACCCTTGCCGTCTGGCAAACCGTCGTTGGGTCCAGCAAGGGCCGCGCTCGAGCCATCCTTGTCATAGGTTTTCAGAGTTTTTCCATCAGGCGAGATCACAACAAGCTGCCCGGAATCATAGCAAGTCACTCCGAAGTTCTCGCCCAACGGAACGACAGCCGATGGCCCGCAGCCGTCCTGCTTCCAAATCTGCGTATTGGTCTTGCCGTCCCATGCCGTTACGACATGGCCTGCGTATTCGGCGTAAAGCAGCTTTCCCGCCGACATGACCGGGCCCTCGGGAAACAGGGCGCGCGGATTGATGACCTGCACATCTTCGGCCTGGGCGGCGGCAGCCGACAGCGCAATCATGGCAACAGCCGACAACACGTGTCTCATGCAACTCTCCTCTTGTAGGCAATTTCAGGCTAACGCCAGATCTCCGGGCAGAACAACGGTGAATTTTTTATCGCGGTCATTAGCTGCGGCTATCGTTCGGACGAGCCCATTTTCTCGCCGTGTCATGCCAGAAACGGCGAGCTTTTTCGCGCGCCATATCGGTGGCATATTCGTTTATAGACCGTTGGTGATCGACGCCTACAAGACGGCCCGAATCCTCACGGAGACATGGAAATATGCCGAAAAGAGCAAACCTGAGTAGCGGATCATGACAGAGACGCCGGACCACAACACGGACGGCTTGCGCGTCTATCACCATAGGCCCGTGGGCCTTGGCGACCGGATCGCCTATGGCGCGGTAAAGTTTTTACGGTTCTTCGCCGACAGCATTTTCCGCAAACGCTACGGGCATAGGGCCGTCGTTCTGGAAACCGTGGCGGCGGTGCCGGGCATGGTCGGCGGCGCGCTGACCCATCTCAAGGCCTTGCGCCGGTTTCAGGACGACCGCGGCTGGATCAAGGCGCTGCTCGACGAGGCCGAAAACGAGCGCGCCCATCTCATGACTTTCGTTCACATAGCCAAACCATCCGCGTTTGAGCGCGTTATGATCATCATTGCGCAGGGCATCTTTTTCAATGGCTTCTTCCTGTTTTATCTCCTGTGGCCGCGCGTGGCACATCGCTTCGTGGGCTATCTCGAGGAGGAGGCGATCGTCAGCTACACCGAATATCTCGCCGACATCGACGCGGGCGGTGCGGAAAACGTGGCAGCACCGCAATTCGCCATCGACTATTGGAAACTTGCACCCGATGCCCGGCTCCGCGAGGTGGTGGTTGCCGTGCGGCTCGACGAGGCGGGCCACCGCGATGTAAACCATGGTTTTGCAGATGAATTGCGCGCGGAACAGCAGTAGAGCCAGTGCTTTTAACTCTCTCCATGGCAGGGCTTGACCCTGCCATCCAGCAAATGTCAGGAAAGTCTGGATGGCCGCCTCGAGGACGGCCATGGAGAGCTATTGACCGGAGTCCGCTGACATGACCACTTGGCCCCTACACGCCACCTGGAATGGCCCCATTGTGATGATCGGCTTCGGCTCGATCGGCCGGGGCACCTTGCCGCTGATCCTGCGCCACATCGGATGCGGCCAAAACAATCGAAACAAGATCACCATCATCGATCCGGACTCGTCATGGAGTCATTTGGTTGAGAAGGAAGGGATTACCTTCGTCAAGCAAGCCGTGACAAAAAGAAACTATGAGTCACTTCTGAAACCCCTTCTCACCGCAGGCCCCGGACCAGCCTTCATCGTCAACCTATCGGTGGATGTCGAGAGCCTTGACATCATGCGGCTGGCCCGCGAAACCGGCGCACTCTGCATCGATACGGTGATCGAGCCGTGGCCCGGCTTCTACTCCAATCCGAAGCTCGATAATGCGGCGCGCACCAATTACATGCTGCGCGAGGGGATGATCGCCCTGAAGCACAAGCTCGGACCCGGCCCCACCGCGGTTTCCTGCTGCGGCGCCAACCCCGGCATGGTTTCGTGGTTCGTTAAACAGGCGCTGCTCAATCTCGCCAGCGACATGAAGCTGAAGATCGCCGAACCGGCAACGCGCGAGGGCTGGGCAAAACTCATGCAGCGCGTGGGCGTCAAGGGCATTCACATCGCCGAGCGCGATACCCAGCGGGCGAAGACGCCCAAGCCCATGGACTGCTTCGTCAACACCTGGTCCGTGGAAGGATTTATTTCCGAAGGCCTGCAACCGGCCGAACTGGGCTGGGGCACCCACGAAAAGCAATTGCCCTTCGATGGCAAACGCCACAAGACGGGCTCGGGTGCCGCCATCTATCTCACGCGCCCGGGGGCGGACACGCGGGTGCGTTCATGGGTGCCGACCGCGGGAGCCCATTTCGGCTTTCTCGTGACCCACAATGAGGCGATCTCCATTGCCGATTATTTCACCGTGCGCAACGGCAAGAGAGTGCTTTACCGCCCGACCTGCCATTACGCCTATCACCCGGCGAACGACGCGGTGCTCTCGCTGCACGAAATGTTCGGCGCGGGCGGCAAGCGGCAATCGGCTTCGCATATTCTCGAGGAGAACGAGATCGTGGATGGCAGCGATGAGTTAGGTGTGCTGCTCTACGGCCACAAGAAGAATGCCTATTGGTATGGCTCGCAACTCTCGATCGAGGAGGCGCGCAAACTGGCGCCCAATCAGAACGCCACCGGCTTGCAGGTGACATCGGCGGTGCTGGCAGGAATGGTGTGGGCCATGGAAAATCCCAACGCCGGCATCGTCGAGACGGACGAAATGGATTTCCGCCGCTGCCTCGAAATCCAGACACCCTATCTGGGCCCTGTCGTGGGTGTTTACACCGGCTGGACGCCGCTGGACGGGCGCGGCCTCCTGTTCGAGGAAAAACTTGATCGCCGCAATCCCTGGGCTTTTTCGAACATCATTGTGCGATGATGGATTTGCTCCGCGGTTTTCCGTCATTCCGGCGAAAGCCGGAATCCATTTCTGCCATGGACCCCCGCTTTCGCCGGGGTGACGGAATGAGGTTAGCCATCCCTCTTGTAACCGCCTTTCTGCTTGCCGCACCCCCCTCCTTCGCCGCCCCCAGCCACGGCATCGCCATGCAGGGGGAACCCGCTCTGCCTTCGGACTTCCAGAGCCTGCCCTATGTCAACCCCGACGCACCGCAGGGCGGCCGGTTGCGCCAGGCGATCACCGGCAGCTTCGACAGTGTTAATCCCTTCATCGTGAAGGGAGCCGAAGTCTACGGCATACGCACGTATGTTTTCGAAAGCCTGATGGGGCGCAACTGGGACGAGCCCTTCTCACTCTATGGCCTGCTGGCGGAAACAATCGACGTCT
>JACMJT010000428.1 GCA_014380505.1 Hyphomicrobiales bacterium
CCACCTGCGCCGCACCATTCACGGCAAGAAGCCCGTGGTGTTCCTCTACGCCGAAACGCCGGATACGGAAATGATCGGGTTGTCGATCCTGCAAGGGGCGGCGGACGTGCTGATGAAGCCCTTCGACCGCGATATTTTGCAATTCAAACTGAAACAGGCTGGCGTGATCGCGTAGGCAAGGAAGCCCTTCCACCGCTTCGTCATCCCGGCGAAAGCCAGGACCCATTTCTCCACCCCACAGATCACAATAGTTGAATTGGGAACGCGTTGAACCGTGGGTCCCGGCTTTCGCCGGGATGACGGAGGAATTCCGCTTGGCTTAAATTCGATTCTCGATCACTCTCGCGCCATGGCGCGATATTCTATCTGGATTCTGATGGTGTGCGTGGCTTTGCTGTGCGTGGGGCAGGGGCTGAATAGTTCGCTTATCGGCGTTCGCGCCCAGGCGGAAGATTTTGGGCCCGATGTGACGGGATTAATCATGTCCGGCTATTCGGCCGGACTTTTGCTCAGTACGTTTATGACGCCGCTTCTGGTCAAGAGTGTCGGGCACGTCCGCACTTTCGCGGGCCTTGCCTCCATCGTTTCTACCGTTGTGCTGCTGGTCCCCCTTTGGATCAATGCGCCCTTCTGGTTCCTGACGCGCGTGGTTTCGGGTTTTTGCACCGCGGGCCTCTATATCGTCTGCGAGAGCTGGCTCAATACGGCATCGTCGAACCGCAATCGCGGCCAAATGCTCTCGCTCTACATGATCGTGACTTATGGCTCGCTGGGTGCTGGACAACTGCTGCTCAATGTCACCGACACCTCGGGCTTTTCGCGTTTCATAATCGTTTCGGCGCTGCTGTCGCTGTCGCTTGTGCCGCTGATCCTGCTGCCGATGGAGGCGCCCATCATCAAAGGCGCCCGGCTTGTCGCGGTCGATGAAATCTGGCGCGCTTCGCCGCTGGCGGTGGTGGGCGCCATAGGGTGTGGCCTGGCGCAGAGCGCGTTCTTCGCCATGGGGCCGGTCTATGGACTGACCGCGGGATTGCCGCTCGTTTACGTCTCGATCATGATGGCACTGCCGCCCATCGGGGTGATCTTTTCGCAATACCCCATCGGTTTGATTTCCGACCGGGTGGACCGACGCACCATCATCCTTTTGCTCAGCGCGCTAAGTGCCGTGATCGCCGGCGCCACGCTGCTCACCAGCGGGTTCACGCCGATTCTGTTCATCGGCATGCTCACAGCGTTCGGCACCATATCGCTGCCGATTTATTCCCTGGTGATCGCCCACGCCAACGACCACCTTCAAAAGGAACAGGTGCTTGGCGCCTCGGCCAAGCTCGTACTGCTTTACGGGCTTGGCTCGATGCTCGGGCCTTTGGCGGTGGGCCTGGCCATGCGGAAGATCGGCGGCGAGGGCTTTCTCATCTTCATGGTGGCGGTCTATGGCGCGCTCGCCGTCTTCGCCTTCTGGCGCCGCTTGCGCCAACCCGAGCAATTCCGCTGCCAGGGCAATGAAGTGTTGAAGATAAGCCCGGTGACGACGCCTTCGGGAGCCGGCGTGCTCGCCGATTGAGACCTTACCCGCGCGTTAAAGAGCGTGGTGAACGGAATGTTAAGGCTTGACTGGCACCTTGCCGCAATCACTGCGTGGTGCCTCCTTGAACGACGAACCGACCCTCGGACTCGATACCGCCATTTTCCACGATGTCATCGAAAACGGCACGGCGGAACAGCGTCTCGCCTTGGCGGACCAACTCGCCGGTTTTCTGGCCAATGGGGAGACATCATCCGGCGAACGCAGCCAGGTTGTGCCCGTGGTGCTCAAGCTCGCAGTCGATCCGGCGGCCGATGTCCGCCACAGGTTGGCTCTGGGGCTTGCGGCAGTTGCCGATCTTGACGCCGACATTCTTTTCTCCATCGTCTCGGACGAAGACGAAATAGCACTGCCGTTCCTGGCCGCGACACCGGCGCTCAATCACTGGCACATGCTTGCCGTGCTCAGGGTGGGCGATGCGGCCCGCCACATTGCGATTGCGCAGAGGCCCGATCTCTCCAAGGAAGCGCTGGCCTACATGGTCAAGTCATCCGGACTCGAAGCCTGCCTTGCGCTGTTCTGTAACGAGGCGGCTCGGCTCGGCGACCGGGAATATCATACGCTCTATGCCCGCTTTGGGCAGACACACGAAATGGCGGAGCGGCTGCTTTCACAACCGGACTTGCCGCTCGACATTCGCATCACCCAGGCCAAGCGCGCCTCCCACCGCATGCACCAGCTGATGGCTGAACGGGGCTGGATACCCGCCAATGACGCAGCCGAACTGGTGGCCGATGCGGAAGAAACCGCGATCCTCCGTATTCTCGTGGAAGCCAGCGAAGCCGAACTCATTCGCGTGGTAGGCTTCCTGGTCTCCAAGGCCATGCTGACACCATCGATCATCCTGCGCGCCGCCTGTCTCGGCGAGATGCATGTGGTTGAGCGGGCACTCGCCCATCTCGCCGGCGTTCCTGTGGCGAAGGCCCGCGACCAAATGGCGGGGCGGGGCATGAGCGGGTTCAAGGGGCTTCATGGCAAGTCAGGCTTGCCGCAGAGTTGCTATGGCATTCTGCAGGCCGCCTGCGATGTGGCCAATGACGAGCGTGAGGAAGGCATAGCACTTGATGCCGAAGGCTTCGGCCGCCGCCTGATCGAGGCGTTGATGACCCGATACGAGTCAATGCCCCTGAAGGACCGGGCGAGGCACCTGGAATTCGTTGGCCGCTTCGCCGAAGACCGCGTGCGCGTCATCGCCAAGCGGCTCAAGGCCGATATCGCAAGAGCGGCCTAAAACCTGAACTGTTCGCGCAGTACGCGTTCGGCGAGGCTGTGACCGGGGTCGAAGAGGATCTTGGCGGAACGCTTTCGGTCCTCCGCAATCACCACCTCGCGTACATCGCGGACTTCCACATGATCGGCGACGGCGGCCACCGGGCGTTTGTCCGCTTCCAGCACGGTGATCGTGACCTTGGCTTGGTGTGGCAGGATGGCGCCCCGCCAGCCGCGAGGCCGGAAGGCGCTGATCGGCGTCAGAGCCAGAAGCGGTGAATTGATCGGCAGGATCGGTCCGTGGGCGGATAAATTATAAGCGGTGCTGCCGGCGGGCGTCGAGAGCAGCACGCCGTCGCAAATCAGTTCCTCCAGCCGGGTCTTGCCGTCGACGGCGATCCCAAGCTTGGCTGCCGGGTAACGCTGGCGGAGGAGGGAGACTTCGTTGAAGGCTAGGCCCTTGTGGGTCTTGCCCGCTTCGTCGGTCGCCAGCATCTTCAAGGGATGGATGCTGGTGAGTTCGGCCGCCCTGAGGCGTTCCGGCAGATGATCGTCCTCGTAATCGTTCAGCAGGAAGCCGACGGAGCCCCGGTTCATGCCGTAGATGGGAATGCCGGTCGAGACAAAGCGGTGCAGGGTTTGCAGCATGTGGCCGTCGCCGCCGAGAACTACCACCACATGGGCTTCCGCCGGATCGGCATTGCCATGGCGCTTTACGAGTTTGGCGAGAGCCTTGCGGGCCTCGGGCGAATCCGAGGCGAGGAAGGCGATGCGGTCGAATTTCATGCCGGTTTCATCGCGTTGACAGGAGGGCGCTTTGCCTACATTGAGGTGACCCTTGTTAGCAACCCCTGAACGGGCCGTCCAACTCATGCGTTCCATCGTCATGTGCACCACTTGCCGCCATTCGGTGGAGGACAAGACCGGGCCCGATGGCCGCACCGGCGGCGAGGCGCTGATCGCCCATATGCGCGAGGCGCAGGCGGAGCGGGGGAACAGCGTCAAGATCGAGACTCAAGCCTGCCTGTGGAATTGCAAGCGCCATTGCAGCGTGTTTCTGCGCGACGATGACCGTTTCAGCTATTTCACCGGCGATAATGCCCCGACGCGGGCCCAGGCCGAAGCGATCCTCGACTGGTTCGAACTGCATGGGGCGACCGAGACGGGCGAAGTGCCGTTCCGCACCTGGCCCGATGCCATGCGGGGGCACTTTATTTCGCGCATTCCCAAGGTGCCGGAGTGAGCCCGGTGACGTTCGTTCTCGGCGGCGCCCGGTCCGGCAAGAGCCGGTATGCGGAAGGGCTGGCGGTGAAGCATCGAGGCCGCAAGACCTATATCGCTACGGCGGAAGCCTTCGACGGCGAGATGGTGGCGCGCATCGCACAACATCGCGAACAGCGGGGTGAGAGCTGGGAGACGCGCGAGGCGCCGCTTGATCTGGTTGCAACGCTAGCTGCCTGTAACACAACTTTTGTACTCATAGATTGCATCACGGTGTGGATCGGCAATCTCATGCACCACGGACGCGATGTGAGCGCCGAAGTGCAACGGCTGTGCGAAGCCCTGGCACGCACCAGGGCCCGCATCGTCGTCGTATCGA
>JACMJT010000429.1 GCA_014380505.1 Hyphomicrobiales bacterium
CCAAGAGTCAATAGGAATTCGTCGCCGCAGTGCACAATTGGATGCAACACTTGCTTTAGCAGATTGAAATAAATGGGATTAAGTGTCGGCAAGCTTTTGCATTTTATTTAAGCAAAAGCTCAGCCATCTTTTCGTTTGTGATAAGTCCGTTGATCAATTTGCCAATCAGGGCCCCTTTGACGGCCCGCAGACGCGGCGGCGCCATGGCGACGCCGATCACCCTTCGCTTGGCCGGCTGTTCAAGTGGAGCACTCACAACCCGGTCATTGGTCAGGCCTTCGATGAGTTGGCCTTCGGCATCATAGGCCCAGCCGATGATCTCGCCCGCCGCACCGGCTTTTACCAGGGCGCGCATTTCTTCCGGCTTCACGAAACCATCGCGGATGAGCGCTGCATCATCGCCCATGGTTCCGACGCCCACAAAGGTGACATCGGCCTGGCGGCCCAGTTCGAGAACATTGCGCACTGGGGTTTGCGACAGCAGGAGGGACTTGTCCTGAACCGTTGTTGCTATAACCGGAAGCGGCATGGGATAGTGCGGCGCCTTGACCGTGTCTGCCACGCGGCTCACCACATCATAAAGGGACGCGGAACCGTCCGACGCAATGTTGCCGACGAGGGAAACGATTTTGTGCTGGGGGCAATCCATGGGCGTCAACTGATCAACCATGGCGCGCAGCATGCGGCCCGTTCCCATGGCAACGATGACGGGATGGGGCGACATGATATAGCGCTCGAGCTCGGCCGCGGCGGCTTGGGCCACGCCCAGTGAAATGGTGTCCGATTCAGGATCGCTGGGCACCACTTCGCAGAAATCAATGGCGTATTTCTGTTTCACCCGCTCGGCCAGCTCTAGGCAATTGGCAATGGGATGATCAAGGCGCACCTTGATGAGCTTTTCGCTGATCGACAGGGAGACCAGCCGCTGCGCCGTCTGGCGCGAGACGCCGAGCTTCCTCGCAATTTCATCCTGGGTGTTGCCGGCAATGTAATAGAGCCAGCCGGCGCGGGCGGCTTCGTCGAGGCGGCTTGTCTCCTGTTCGATGTTTCGCACCATGGCGGCGGCAATTTCCCTAGGTTAACCGCAGCTCAGGTGCTGCATCAAAAAAAGCATCCATACGATCAAAAACCCGTTCCACCAAATGTTCTGTGCCCTGATGGTTATAGCCGTGCCGGAAATGGCTGCCGCCGGCAAACTGCCAGACCATCATTCCCGCCGCCTTTCCCGCTTCTATCCCTGAGGCGCTGTCCTCGATCACCAGGCATTCCTGGGGAGATACGGCCATTTCCCGGGCGGCATGGAGGAAGATGTCCGGGGCGGGTTTGCCGTGGGTTACCATCGACGTGGTAAACACCCGGTCCTTAACCCTTGCGGAGAGGCCCGCCAGTTCCAGCGAGCGGGTGGCGCGGAGCGGGCTGCTGCCGGTGGCGACGCAATAGGGAACGGCGAGACTGTCCAGCACAGCAATCACACCTGGCATGGGTTTGAGCTCGGAGCTGAAGCGGCGGAGCAGACTCGCCCGGTAATCGGATTCAAAGGAATCCGTTACCCCGG
>JACMJT010000052.1 GCA_014380505.1 Hyphomicrobiales bacterium
CTCACGGCAACGGCATCGAGTCCATCGCCCTTGAGGCTCTCTGCCAACGCTTTGGCCTTGACCGGAGAGCGGTTGAAGATGGCAACGCTTTTGATCGGCCGCACGGTGGCATGGGCGTGGACGAAATGGGTTCCTAAAGCGCCCGCGCCTACGAGAACCATGCGCGAGGCATCCTTGCGGGCAAGATAATCGGCGGCCAGTGCCGAGGCTGCCGCGGTGCGCCGCCGGGTGATCTCGGTTCCATCCATCATGGCGACGGGGGCACCGGTTCCATTGTCGATCAGCAGATAAGTCGCCTGTACGGTGGGGAGACCCTGGGCCGCATTGTCGGTCTTGACGACGACCGTTTTGAGGCCGGTCCATTGCCTCGACCAGGCGGGCATGAGCAGCAGCGTGGAGGCGGGAGATGTTTCGTGGTGATGACGGACCGGCGTCGTGTAGCTGGCCTGGAAGGCCTCGCGCAGGGCCTCGACGATATCGCGGTAGGGCGCAAGCCTTGCCAGTTCGTTCGCGGAAATTATTTTCACAAGGGCGCATCGCCCATTGGAACGATGGCCTGGGAACGGACTTCGCGTTTCAGAGTTTCATGCTCCTGCTGGGCGCGGACGAGTTCGATCCGCGCTTCCCTTGCGGCTCTCCGCCATTTGCCATGGGCAAACCACGCGGCAATCCAGCCCGCGATGAGGCCCGCAAAGATACCGCAGAAGAACAGCACCCAGAGCGGCATGTTGATCGAGGCCAGGGGTGAATCGCGCGAGAAGGGATCGAAGGAGACGACGATCCACTGCCGGTTGGCAACGGCGAAGGCCACGACAACGATGGCGATGGGAAGTCCTATGATCCAGTTGACGGCGCGTTTCAGGGTCATTGTTGGCTCATGTCCTGGCCAGGAAAACTCCTAAAGCAAAGAGCCCTCATCCGGCCTTCGGCCACCTTCTCCCATCCTTTGGACGGGAGAAGGCGAAGCTTTCTAAAATTGTCGCCCTCGCCCGTGCGGTCACGCATGGGAGAGGGTGCCCGAAGGGCGGGTGAGGGCCTCTTTGCGGAGGTTGGCCCAGCTTCAATCAAGAACAAATCCACATCAGCTTTTGGTGTTGAGCCGTTCGCGCAGTTCCTTGCCGGTTTTGTAGAATGGCACGCGCTTGGCGATCACCTCGACGGCGGAACCGGTGCGCGGATTGCGCCCCATGCGGGCGTTGCGCGACTTCACCGAAAACGCGCCGAAGCCGCGAAGTTCGATGCGGTTGCCATCCTTCATGGCATTGATCACTTCATCGAGGATCGTATTGACGATGCGCTCGATGTCGCGGTGGTAAAGATGGGGGCTCTTGTCGGCGATTTTCTGCACGAGTTCGGACTTGATCATGGCTCTATAGCCCCCCGCAGCGGTGTTGCTAAAACGCAGGGTGCCAAAGCACGAGCAGACCGTCAAGCTTGGCGATCTCGGCCTTTTGGCGGAGGCCCGACAATCCCATGGCCTTGAGGACGCCCTCGGCTATGGAAAAGCCCAAGCCGGTGGGATCGGCATTGGCGGACAACTCCCAATCGAGCACCTGGGTGCCGGCTGCGATCTTCTTTTGCCTTTCAAGCCAGGCGACCGCCCTATCCTCGCCGCCGATCTCGTCAATGAGCCTGACCTCGACGGCCTGGCGCCCGGTATAGACACGGCCATCGGCCAGAATCTTCACTCGTTCGGGCGAGAGGTTGCGGCGTTCGGCTACGAGCCCGGTGAACCAGGCGAAACTATCCTGCACCATCTCGCTCGACACTTGCCGGGCCTTGTCCGAGGCTGGCTTATAGGGCGAGGGTTCGGCCTTGAGCTCGCCCGACTTGATCTCCTCCATCCTGATCCCCAGCGTGGCGAGGAGCTTGGAGATTTCGGGAAAGGAGAAGATGACGCCGATGGACCCCGTAATGGTGTTGCCGCGGGCCACGATGTGGTCGGCGGCAATCGCGGTGATATAGCCCCCCGATGCCGCCACCGTATCCATGA
>JACMJT010000430.1 GCA_014380505.1 Hyphomicrobiales bacterium
AGCCGGTGCCGAGCTTCAGATTGCGCCGAACGGCGCATTCTCAAACGGACGACTACAACACTTAAGCCCTAGCTACCTCGGGCATCTTGTCCTCGCAATTATTCGGCGTAACAATGCTTGATGTTTATGCCCGCCGAAGGCGCGACTTTACGCTCCGATAAATATCCCAAAGCCTGTAGTAGAGAGTCACACCTAAGACAGCTTCCATTCTTGATAAAAAAGGCTCCCTAACGTTTTTATTGAAATCCGTAAGTTTTAAATATTTATAGTAATAAGACATTCTTGGCTGACGTGCTGTTGAAAGCCATGGCTTACTTGGGCCATCAAAATGAATAATGTGAGACGATAGGAATGTATTCTTCCATTGTATTCTATTGTATTCTGGCTCCTTCCATATAGATGGATCCAAAATAGTGGAGCATTGATTCCACTTTTGATCCAGTCGAAACCATTCATTCGCTAGTATCGCGTTGAGGATGCCCTGATCGTGAAGGTGAATTTTATCCTGATGCATCTCAAGATAGGCTAGTGCCTTCGCTCCAATGTCTCTCTCTCGCCAACGATTCATATTCAACACCATAACGCCGGAATTGAAGTACGGGCGCCGCTCATTCAGGCCAAGCTCTGCATAATTAAAAACAACAGCCCTTCCAGGAGTATGTTCGGAAGATATATAGGGCCAGTATACACCGGTTGCCGCAGATATCGTAGATTCATCATTAATTAATGATTGAAGTTTCCCGATGTCCCCAAGGACAACAATGTCACTATCAAGGTAAATCGCCCTGGTACAGCTTGGCGGCAAAATCTCCGCGGCAAGAAGGCGAGAAAAACAATCTCGTGGAAGAAAATATCGACCAGAAGCCAGGCCTGGCTCGTATCCAAAGCGATCAAGATCGATCCGCTTCCAGTTAAAAATAACCTCCAATTTATCTGCCTTATTGCCCTGTACTGACAGTTCAATCCTTTCTCGAAGTTGTTGCGAAATATCGGATTCAACAACATGAATGCTGAGGCGCGCTGCGCTCTTCAGGTTGCGGGCCGCTGATGTGAGCATCACCGCAAGCGGGGCCGCATAGGCCGCGTTGGCCGAGCATAGGAGCGTGACTGTATCTTCCTGCATCGTGTCCTCAAATTCGAGATGCCGCCACGCGCAATCTCGCCCGCCTACGAACAAATTTACGACGACCATCTACACCGATGGCCTTCGTGCATCTCTGGCAAAAACTTGATCGTCATCCTAGTGACCGTTTGAGACTTCATCCATCATTCCTTCGGCGGAGCAAGAGGCCGCCTCTGGCCACTTGGATCATAGCCTCGGAGGCGTCGAGCCGCTTCTCGTAGTCGCACACCAGGCGGCGCCAGCGGATCATCCAGCCGTAGGTGCGCTCGACCACCCGGCGGCGCGCGATCTCAGCACATCCTGCTTGACCACCTGACCTCCCGACGATCTTGACCACCGACCTGCCGGGCGAGGTTGAGGTGCAGGTCACCTCGCAGGTCCGGCTGATGTACCGCGCCGACCGCCGCAAGCGCGATGCCTTCCTCGACCATATCCTCGCCTACGACTCGCGCTTCCGCCCGGCGCAGCCCGCATTCGCACGCCGCTTTTCGGGGCTGGTCGGGACGCGCCGCGCGGAAGGCGCGGTCGGCACCCTGCGCCAAGTGCAACGCGCGGTCCGACCACGGCTCCAGCCGCGCGCGACATTGCGGCGCCAGGGATGGCGTGACCGCATGCGCAGGACGTGTTTTGATCGCAACGTTCCGCCCATCGCATGGAGGTCCCACGTGAACCTTTTCCGTCGCGGCCTGATCGCCTCAACCCTGCTGGCCGGCCTGACCTCGCCGGGCCACGCGCAGCGCGGCCCGGTCGCCGCGGCGCTGATGCAATTCGAAGCCGCGGTGACGTGGGAGGCCGTCTCCGCCGACTGGCGCGGCATCCGGCCGGGCTGGCTGCAGCAGGTGGCCGCCGCCTTCAATCCGACCGAGGTCAGCACGCTGATGATGCATCTGGAAGCCGCGATGACGTGGGAGGCGGTGCGGCCAGAATGGCGCGATCGCCGTGCCGGTTGGCTGGCCGAGGCCCAAGCGGCGCGCGCGCCCGCCGAAGTGGCGCGGCTGCTGTTGGAGCTGGAGGAGGTGACGCTCTGGTCTGCCGTGGACGGGTCCTGGCGCGAGACGCGCCCGGGATGGGTCGCCCAGCTCTCAGCGGTCTCCGGCAGCGCCGGGCGCCCCTCGAAGTAAAGGCGCGCTGGCCGCGCCCGGTGAAAGCCGCGTGCGAATACCCTGCGGCACCGTTGAAGGCACCGCAGGGCTCGCTGCGCGTTCGAGGTGCCGGCCCTGGCGGCCGGCCTGCCGGATCAGACCTTGATGGCCTTGGCAAGGTCCCAGCCGACGGTCGCGGGGCTGCCCGAGAAGTCGTCGCCGATCGGGTTGTACTTCAGGATGAACTTGTCGAAGTTCAGCGACAGGCTCTCGGAGGGGCGGTCACCGCCCGACGACAGCGAGTAGCCCGACAGGCCCGTGCCGTTCAGCTCGAAGGACAGGTACTCCTGGGCGGCGCCGGCGCCGGTGCGCAGGAACGCGATCTTGACGATCTTGTTCAGTTTGCCGTGCAGGGCTTCCTCGAGCAGCTTGATGGTCGCGCCATCGGTCTGCTTGGAGACGGTGATTTCGCTCACCGACACGATCGAGCCTTCGCGGGTCGAGTTGCCGTAGGCGGAGGAGATGCCACGGCCGACGCCGAACTGGGCGGAGGTGACCGGGATCCATTTCTCGAAGCCCTGGATCGTGGATTCGCCGGGAACGCCTTCGTATTCGATCAGGATGGTCATGGTGGCTTGTCCTTCAAAGCGCGGTTCAGCAGGGGGTCCGGGCTGACGCATGGTGCGAACCCAGGATTGAAGCATTAACGTAACGTTCTGCCGGTGTCGAGGGGGGTTTTCGCCCTGCGAGGCACTTCACCCGATTGGGATGTGTCGGATGGCGCGACAAGGTGAAGGCGAGATCGCTGCGGGAGGCTCACCCGCTTGGCGGGGATCGGTGAATGATCACGGCCGAATCGACGTCTCGCCCTTGCCGGGCCGCCATGATCTGGGGTTCCATCCTGGCTTCCCTGAGAGAGAACAGCATGGACAAGTTCAAGGCGTGGATGGCGGCCAATCCGGTGGGTGGCGTGGTCGTGGTGGCCTTCGCGACGGCACTGCTGACAAGCGTTGTTCTGGGCGGGATGCGCGGGCCGGGCCCCGTGGGTCCGCCCGGCGCCGTAGGGGCGGCAGGGCCTGCGG
>JACMJT010000053.1 GCA_014380505.1 Hyphomicrobiales bacterium
CGCCAGCCGGGTGGAACGCGCCCACTGCGAAGTGGCCGATTTTGATGCCAGCATCAATGAGAAAGCCGATATCAGCTTTCTGGTGGACCGTCTGGCCACGCGCTTTGGCAGCCAGCGCATTCTCGCCTTCCAGCCCAACGACACGCATATTCCCGAAGCGGCCTGGGCAGTGGTGCCGGCGCAATATGTGCAGCCCTCAAGATTGCTATGGAAAAAAATCCGCAGCACCGGGGATGCCCCGCGCCGTCCATTGCGTCTCTTCACCAGACCCGAACCTGTAACTCTTTTGGCAACCGCATCAGGCGCGCAACATCTGCGTTGGCGAAAAGTGCAACATGCCGTGACCCACTGCGAAGGGCCCGAGCGCATCGCCATGGAATGGTGGCGTCACGAGACGCCGCCACCGGCGCGCGATTACTTCCGCTTGGAAGATGGCGAAGGCCGGCGTTACTGGCTCTATCGCACCGGCGTGGTCCCGCAATGGTTCCTGCATGGGATTTTCGCATGACTGCCTATGCCGAAATTGCGGTGACGACGAATTATTCGTTCCTGCGCGGCGCTTCGCATCCCTGGGAGTTTGCAGGAATGGCGGCAAAGCTTAGGCTTGCCGCCATCGGTATCGCCGACCGCAACACCCTGGCCGGCATCGTGCGCGCCTACGCGGCGGTGCAGGTGATCAAAGAAAATAAGCCAAAGCTGCTGGTTGGCGCGCGCCTTGTCTTCGTTGATGGTACACCCGACATCCTCGCTTACCCCACGGACCGGGCCGCCTATGGCCGCCTCTGCCGGCTGCTGAGCGCCGGAAAACTCCGCGCCCCCAAAGGCGAATGCCATCTCGCTCTCCACGATCTACTCAAATGGCAAGAAGGTTTGCTGCTGGTGGTGATGGCGCCGCGTCCCGACCAGAAGGAGAGGGTGGATGAAACACCCAAAAATTTCTGGAACAAAAATCTTGCCGGGGAAGATGAGGAGGTGGGTGAACTCCCGGAAGAAATACATGCCAATGCTCCGCAAGTGAGCTCCGAAGAAATCCAGTCTCTTTTGGAAAATCTGCTTCGTGCCGCACCCGGCAGGCTTTGGCTCGGCGTCTCCATGCCCCATAAGGGCGATGACCGCCGCCGCCTGCGGGAATGGCAGCGCGTGGCGAGCCTTGCCGGCGTCCCGCTGCTGGCCACCAATGATGTGCTGTATCATTGTCCTGAACGGCGCGAACTGCAGGACGTCGTCACCTGCATCCGCGAGCATGTCACCCTGAATGAGGCGGGCCGGATTCTCGAAGCCAATGCCGAACGGCATTTGAAATCGCCGGACGAAATGGCCGAGCTTTTTAACGAAGCGCCCGACGCCATCGCCGAAACCATCCGCTTTGCCAACCGGATCACCTTCTCCCTCGACCAGCTCAAATACAATTATCCCGACGAGCCCATACCCAAGGGAAAGACGGCGCACGAGCATTTACATGAGATCACCTGGCAGGGCGCGGCTTCGCGCTACGGCGGCGTCATCCCGGACAAGCTGCGCGCCACACTTGAAAAGGAATTGGCGCTTATCGCCAAAATGGACATCGCGCCCTATTTCCTGACGGTTCATGACATCGTGAGTTATGCCAAGACCCAGGACATTCTCTGCCAGGGGCGGGGCTCGGCGGCCAATTCCGCCGTTTGCTATGTATTGGGAATCACTGCCGTCGATCCGATGCAGATCGATCTTTTGTTCGAACGCTTCATCAGCGAGGAGCGCAAGGAGCCGCCGGACATCGACGTCGATTTCGAGCACGAGCGGCGCGAGGAGGTCATCC
>JACMJT010000431.1 GCA_014380505.1 Hyphomicrobiales bacterium
GCTCGGTTCCTGCTTCGGCAATAACTTCGCCCCATGGCGAAACGGCAAGGCTGTGGCCGAAGGTTTCCCGACCGCTCTCGTGGCGCCCGCCCTGTGCTGCGGCAAGCACGAAACTTCCAGTCTCAATGGCTCGAGCCCGCAACAGCACATGCCAGTGGGCCTCGCCGGTTGGAACCGTAAAAGCCGACGGCACGGTGATTATGTCGGCGCCTTGCCGCCCCAATTCCCCATATAACTCGGGAAACCGCACATCGTAGCAGATCGTCATTCCCAGCGTTGCCCACGGCAGCCGCGACAGGCAGACCCGGCCACCCGTTTCATAGGCGTGCGACTCGCGCCAGACTTCACCGTTCGGCAGATCGACGTCGAAGAGATGGATCTTGTCGTAGCGCGCGGCAATTGTCCCGTCCGGAGCAAAGAGTAAGGATCGATTAACCAGCTTGTCTGAAGTTCCCTTAAGGGCGAGCGATCCGACGTTGAGCCAGATGCCCAGCGAATGGGCGAGCAGGCCAAATCCCCTGACGGATTGATCCTCATCCTCTGACTGGGCGACAGCTTTGAGACGATCTCGGTCGGGCTCGATAATGTTGGTCATCTCCGGCGTTGTCACGAATTGCGCGCCGCGCGATTGCGCATCCCGGATCATATCCGAAGCGTTTTTGAGATTGCGGGCCATCTCGCGGCCCGACCGCATCTGGACGAGAGCGGCCTTGAAGCTCACGCCGGAGCCAGCAGAGCGTCGAGCTTGCCGCGGCGATCGAGATCATGGAGATCGTCGCTGCCGCCCACGTGGCTTTCGCCCACGAAAATCTGCGGCACTGTACGCCGGCCATTGGACTTCATCATCATACGCTCGCGCGCCGCCAGATCGCGACTCACGTCGATTTCCCGGTAGGACACACCCTTCCGTTTCAGAAGCGCTTTGGCGGCGTGGCAGAACGGGCAATAGGGCGTCGTATAGATTATAATCTCAGGCATTGGCGCCTTCATATATGGAATCGGGCGGGTTCGAGGACAAGGGCGAAGACGAGCACATTCACCCGCGCGGCCCCCGCCTGCTTCAGCGCCTGGGCGCAGGCCCCCGATGTGGCACCCGTCGTCAAAACATCGTCGACTAGAAGGATCTTCCGGCCGGCGACCAGGGCCTGGCGTTCGGGCGCCACGTGAAAGGCTCCTTTAAGATTTTTCCGCCGCGCCACGCTGTCGAGCCCAACCTGGGGCTTGGTTGCCTTGATCCGGGTGAGAAGATCGCTCCGCCATGCCCTGCCTTGGCTATCGGCCAAATGCTGCGCCAGATAGCTCGATTGGTTGAAACGCCGCTGCCACAGCCGCAGGCGATGCAGCGGCACCGGCACCAGAATATCGGCCTCCGCCAGCAGAGCTCGCCCCGCCCTCGCCATCATACGGCTCATCAGCAGGCCGGCCTCCTGGGTGTCGTGGTACTTGAGCGCGTGAACCAGCGCTCGCGAGACCTCGTCGAAGGCCACGGCGCCCCGCGCCCGGTCCCATAGCGGCGGATTGGCAAGTGCCGCGGCACTTACCGCCCCCTGCCCCTGATCATAGGCGAACGGCGTACCCGTCACTTCACAAACGGGATCGTCGATTTGACGGAGCGCGGGCCAGCACACAGCGCACAAACTCGCGGGCTCCCCCACCGGATTGCGGCAAGACAAGCATCGCGGCGGCGTGATGAAATCCACCACGCCTCGCCACAATCGCGAAGGAAACTGCATCGGGGCCGTTCGCACGGGGAAATCCTACCATGTTTGCCGCGATCATGGATTCACCGAGGCATTTGGTCTAACTGCGGCGCCCATGACGCGTGAAACCCACATCATATTCGATCGCCTCCTCTACGTGAAGCGGCTGCAACGGGCGCGGCTGACCGGGCCGGATATCCTCACCCGCAGCATCGCCGCGGAATTGGCTGAGCGTCTCGGCGTCATCACGCGCGGTTTCAACACTATCTGCATCATCGCGCCCGATCCGCAGCCCATCGCCGATGCTGTCAATTCCATGGAAAAGGCTCGCGCCGTTGAAGCGCGCGATGTGTCGCCGGACGACGATCTCAAGCTTGAGCCTGGGAGCTTCGATGCCATCTTCAATATTCTCGATTTGCACGCCGTAAACGATGTGCCGGGCCAGCTCAGCCAGATGCAGAGAGCACTCGTGCCCGATGGACTGTTTCTATCCTGCCTCTTCGCCGGAGATACCCTGGGTGAATTGCGCCAATCCTGGCTGGCGGCGGAGGTGCAACTAACCGGGGGCGCCAGCCCCCGCGTTGCACCCATGATAGGCGTTCGCGAACTCGGATCCCTGTTGCAACGCGCGGGATTTGCCCTTCCCGTCGCCGATCTCGACCGTACCATCGTCCGCTATCCCGATGCGATTTCGCTCATCCATGAGGTCCGAAGCCTCGGCATGTCCAACAACCTCATGGGGCGCTCGCGCTCAGCCGTATCGCGGCGCCTGCTGGGTGCGGCGGCGGCGTATTATCAAGACCATTTCGCCGATGCCGATGGCCGCGTGCGGGCCACGCTGGAGGTTGCCTGGCTCACCGGCTGGTCACCCCATGGAAGCCAGCAGCAGCCGCTGAAGCCCGGCAGCGCCACCATGCGGCTGGCCGACGCCTTGAAAGTTTCCGAAACAAAACTCACAGCAGATCGATCAAGTGCGGAATAAGCGGGATATCCGCTGGCGGCATGGCGTAGTCACGGAGTTTCAGGGGGCTGACCCAGGCCAATTCCTGCTCTTCCAGGGGCCGTGCGACGCCTTTCCAGCGGCGGCACACAAAGAGTGGCATCAGCAGGTGAAAATCCTCATAGGCATGGCTCGCGAAGGTAAGAGGGGCAAGGCAGGACTCCACCACGTCGATCGCCAGCTCTTCCTTCAGTTCACGGATCAATGCCGTCTCCGGCCGTTCGCCCGCCTCAACCTTGCCGCCCGGAAATTCCCACAAGCCCGCAAGCGGCTTGCCCTTGGGGCGCTTCGTAATCAGCACCCGGCCGTCGGCATCGACGAGGGCCACGGCAGCGGCGAGGACAAGCTTCATCAGCTGCGATAGGAACCGTTGATGTCGATGTAGCGGTGGGTGAGGTCGCAGGTCCACACCGTTGCCCGGCCGGCGCCCACGCCCACATCGGCTTCAATGGCGATGTTACGGCCCTTCATGTGCGGCATGATCGAGGCTTCCTGGTAAGAGGAATCGCGCCTGCCGTTCCTGGCGACCTGGATTCCACCGATGCGGATCCGCAACTTGTCGCGGATGGCCTTCTCGCCTGCCTTGCCGATAGCCATGACGATGCGGCCCCAATTGGCATCCTCGCCGGCAATCGCCGTTTTGACCAGGGGCGAATTGGCAATCGACATCGCGATGCGGTGTGCCGCCTTGTCCGACTGGGCGCCGGTGATAGCGATCTCGATGAATTTCGAGGCTCCCTCGCCGTCCCTCGCCACCTGCTGGGCAAGATCGATGCAAAGCCGGTCAAGCGCCTTGGCAAAGCCCTGGAGCCGCCCATCGCCCGCCGATTTAAGTCCGGCCGGAGCGGTACCCGCCGCACCCGTGGCGAACATCAGAACCGTGTCGGATGTCGAAGTATCGCCGTCGACCGTGATGCAATTGAAGCTCTTGGCCACACTTTGAGACAGGAGCTTTTGCAAGACGCGGCTGGGCAAGGCGGCGTCGGTAAAGATGAAACCCAGAAGCGTCGCCATGTCGGGGGCGATCATCCCTGAGCCCTTGGTTATGCCGTTGATGGTCATCGTCTTGCCGCCAAGCTTTGCCGTGACGGTACAGGCCTTGGGGAAAGTATCCGTCGTCATGATGGCATGCGCCGCCACGGACCAGTCGTCCCCCTTGGCGGACGCTGTAAGTCCGGCGAGCACGCCTGTAATCGGCGTCGGGTCCAAAGGCTCGCCGATGACGCCCGTCGAGGCTTGAAAGATTTCGGTGGGCTTGCACTTGAGGAGTTTCGCGGCGGCGCCTGCGATGTCCACCACCGTTCTGGCCCCCACCTTACCGGTGAAGGCATTGGCGTTGCCAGCATTGACGACGAGCGCGCGCGCGCTCCCGCCGGCAAGCGCACGGGCGCACCAATCGACCGGGGCCGAGCGGCATTTGGAACGCGTTAGACAACCCGCCGCTGTGGTGCCGGGAACAAAAACCGCCAACAGGACGTCGGGCCGGTTCTTGTAGCGGATACCGGTTGCAGCGGTGGCGAGCACCAAGCCACCTACCGGCGGCAAATCCGGAAAGGCCGCCGGTGCCAGCGGCGAAACGCCATGCGCCATGATAAGCCCCCCGGCTTTTTCGGTTGCGATTATTGCGGAATCTGGAGATCGCCTTTGCCGCCGCCGTCCGCTTCAGTCTCCGTGGCAGGCGCCGCCGCCTGACCGGACTGCTTGTCCTGGGCAGCCTTCATTGCCTTCGCGGCTTCATCGGCATACTTTTTCAAATCCTCATCGATGATCTCGATCTTCGCGGTGGCCCGGAGGCCGTCCATGGTTTCCTGGACTTTCTTGCGCAGAAGCACGTTGCGGATTGCCGACTTCACCTGATCATAAGGCTGAGCCGCGGCCATCTTGCGGTCTTCCAGCTTTATGATGTGCCAGCCATATTTGGTCTCTACCGGTTTCGAGGTTTCGCCCGACTTGAGAGCGAAGGCCGCCTTGGAAAATTCTGGCACCATCTCCTGTGCGGTGAAATAGCCCATGTCCCCGCCGTAGTCCTTGGAGTCCTCCAGGCTGTATTTCTTGGCCAGTTCCTCAAACTTCTCGCCTTTGCCAAGCCGGTCGAGGATATCCTTCGCCTCTTTTTCGGTGCCCACAAGAATGTGACGCGCGCGAATCCGCTCGACCTTGGCGACCTTGGCAGCCTCGGAATCATAGGCGGCTTTAATCTGTTCCTCGGTTACCTGCGGCCGTATCTTCTGGAAGAAATAGGCATCGCGCAACGCCTTGGCCTGATAGAGGGCCAAGCGGCGCTTGTACTCCTCGGTGTGGTTAATTTCTTCCTTGATGGCCAATTGGGCCAGAAGGTGCCGCTCCACCAGATATTCGACGACGAAGGGATAACGCAGCTTGGGCGGCAAGTCCGGCAACTGCCCGACGATGTCGTCGGTTGCCATCTGGACCTCGGAAACCTTGATCTCCCACCCGTTGACGATGGCAATGGTCTTGTCGTCCTGGATGGCGCCATCCTGGGCCAGAGCCGCGGCCATGGTCAGGACCAACGCGGCCGCTGCGATCGTCGAGTTGCGGAAATTCCGAATGCGAAACATCAGTCCCACCGTGTCAAAGCCCGTTTGCGGACCACCCGGTCCGAGCAGCGCTCAATGATCGCCAAACAAGGCAAGAATATGCTTCACTTGGGACATGAGGGGGCGCCAAATCGGCGCGGACATTGGTCCCGTTGACTTGGTGTTGCAAGGGGGTCCGATCCACATTGGAAGGCCTGTTGCCGGGAAGCAACACATTGAAATGATGGCTTGGCAGGCCCATGTCGTCGAAATCCCCAGGCCGCCCGATTGCCCCGGCACGTCAAGTTGATTAGAAAGCGGCTCATCCAGGGCGCGCCAGCCCTTTTTTAGGAACGAATCATATGCTCGGACTGCGCTCCATCGCGGCAAAATTCTTCGGGACGACCAACGACCGCAAGGTCACCAAATACCGTGGGCCAGTAGATGAAATCAATGCCCTTGAGGCGGAGGTGGCGAGCCTCTCGGACGCGGCGCTCAAAGCTCGCACCCCCATGTTCCGTGAACAGTTGGCGGCAGGCAAGACCCTGGACGATATTCTAGCTCCCGCTTTCGCCACGGTCCGCGAAGCCGCCAGGCGCACTCTCGAACAACGCCACTTCGACGTTCAGATGATCGGCGGCATGGTGCTGCACGAGGGCCGCATCGCCGAAATGAAGACCGGGGAAGGCAAGACCCTGGTGGCGACGCTTGCCGTCTACCTCAACGCGCTCACCGGCAAGGGTGTCCACGTGGTGACCGTCAACGACTATCTGGCCCGCCGCGATGCGGACTGGATGGGCCAGATTTACAGCTTTCTCGGCCTGACAACCGGCGTCATAGTCCATGGCCTCAACGATACCGAACGCCGCGCCGCCTATGCCTGTGATGTCACCTATGCCACCAACAACGAGCTTGGCTTCGACTACCTCCGCGACAATATGAAATATCATCTCGAAGAGATGGTCCAGCGCGGGCACAATTTTGCAATCGTCGATGAAGTCGACTCGATTCTCGTGGACGAAGCCCGGACCCCGCTCATCATTTCGGGCCCTGTCGATGACAAGTCGGACCTTTACAATACCGTTGACAAATTTATCCCGGAACTGACGCCCGAAGATTTCGACCTCGATGAAAAGCAGCGCTCCTGCACCCTGACCGAGAAGGGCAACGAACACCTGGAGCAGGTGTTGGGTGCGGCGGGATTGCTCAAGGGCGATAATCTCTACGACGCCGAGAATGTGACCATCGTCCATCATGTGCAACAGGCGCTGCGCGCCCACAAGCTTTTCCAGCGCGACAAGGACTACATCGTCAAGGACAATCAGGTCATCATCATCGACGAGTTCACCGGCCGCATGATGCCGGGCCGGCGCTATTCGGAAGGCCTGCATCAGGCGCTTGAAGCCAAGGAACATGTGGCGATCCAGCCGGAGAACGTCACGCTGGCGTCGATCACCTTCCAGAATTATTTCAGGCTCTACGGCAAGCTTGCCGGCATGACCGGCACCGCCTCGACAGAGGCCGACGAGTTCATGGACATCTACCGGCTCGACGTCCTTGAGATTCCGACCAATGTTGCCGTGGCGCGCAAGGACGAGGACGACCAGGTCTATCGCACGGCGCGAGAGAAATACGCCGCCATAATCGAAACCATCAACGAAGCCCGCGGCACCGGCCAACCGGTTCTCGTCGGCACCACGTCGATCGAGAAATCGGAAATCCTGGCCTCGATGCTCAAAACCAAGGACATTCCGCACAATGTGCTGAACGCCCGCTACCACGAACAGGAAGCCGCAATCATCGCTCAGGCCGGCGTGGCCGGTGCCGTGACGATTGCCACCAACATGGCAGGCCGCGGCACCGACATCCAGTTGGGCGGCAATCTCGGCATGCGCACCGCCACCGAGTTGGCCGAAGTGACGGATGAGGCCGAGCGGAAGAAGCGTATCGACGCGATCAAGGCCGAGATCGACGTCAACAGGCAGCAGGTTCTGGCGGCAGGCGGTCTCTTCGTCATCGGCACCGAGCGCCACGACAGCCGCCGCATTGACAACCAGTTGCGCGGGCGATCCGGCCGCC
>JACMJT010000432.1 GCA_014380505.1 Hyphomicrobiales bacterium
AAATCCACGATCTCAAGCAGGCGCTCGCCACCCATCATGGTGTTGCACCCGAAAATGTCACCGTGGGGGAGGGCATCGACGGGCTCTTTGGGCTTGCGGTGCGCCTGTTCGTCGAGCCGGGTGTTACGGTCGTTACCTCGCTTGGCGCCTATCCCACGTTCAATTTCCATGTGCATGGGTTCGGTGGCAGGCTGGTGACCACACCCTATATCAATGATCGCGAGGATCCGGAGGCGCTCCTCGATCTGGCGCGCGGAGAAAACGCGCGGCTCATCTACTTCGCCAATCCCGATAATCCGATGGGAAGCTGGTGGAATGCCGGCGATGTCGCGCGCATGATCGCCGGGCTGCCGTCGGACGCCCTTCTCATGCTCGACGAGGCCTATGGCGAGTTCGCCCCAAAGGGAACGATGCCGCCGCTCGATACGGAAAACCCTCAGGTACTGCGCTTCCGCACGTTCTCGAAAGCCTATGGCATGGCGGGACTGCGGGTGGGCTATGCCATTGGGCATCGCGATCTGATCAAGGCCTTCGACAAGGTGCGCAATCATTTCGGCGTGACACGCTTGGGCCAGCGGGCGGCGATCGCGGCTCTTGGCGATCAGGATCATCTTCGGCACGTCATAAACCAAGTGGCGGCGGCGCGGCAGGAGATCGCGCGGATCGCCGTGGCGAATGGGTTGGCAGCACTTCCCTCCGCCAGCAATTTTGTCAGCATCGATTGCGGCCGTGACGGCGAATACGCCAAGCGCGTGCTTGACGGATTGTTGGCGCGAGGTATTTTTGCGCGCATGCCGGGTGTGGCGCCGCTCAACCGCTGCATCCGGGTGACGGTTGGCACCGCCACGGACCTAGAAATTTTCGCGGAGGAACTGCCGGCGGCACTCAGGGCCGCCAGCTAGTTCACCTGTTTGATGAGATCGTCGAGGTCAAGCCTGCGCGTGAACATCCCAAGGGTTCCATCGGCATTGCGGGGCCATTGAGCTTGGGGGCGATCCCAGTAGAGTTCAATGCCGTTAGAGTCTGGATCGCGCAGGTAGAGGGCTTCCGAAACGCCATGATCGGAGGCGCCGTCGAGAGAAATTTTATGCGCATGCAGCCGCTTCAGGGCGTCGGCGAGATCGGCCCGGGTGGGATAGAGGATTGCCGCGTGGAACAGCCCGGTGGTTCCCGGCGGCGGCGGCGATCCGCCCTCGCTCTCCCAGGTATTGAGGCCGATGTGATGATGATAACCACCGGCGGAAATGAAGGCCGCCTGATTGCCGTAGCGCTGAATCAGCTCGAAACCGAGCACGCCGCAATAGAACGCAAGCGACTGCTCGATGTTAGACACTTTGAGGTGGACATGGCCAATACGGGTGCCCGCGGCAATCGGTTTTGAGGTCACGGTCATGAAAACTCCATTAGTAACAACTTCTGTTGCTATATAATGTCCGCTTGCAAGCTGCCAAGTCCCGCGCGCACCCCTTGAGTTTGTGCCCGATATCGCGGAAATGAAAGTGGATATGACAGGAGAGCAAGGCATGGGCCGCACGGACTTGCCAAAAAATCTGACGGTGGTGGACCATCCGCTGGTGCTGCACAAGCTTTCCCTGATGCGCGACAGGAAAACCCCTTCGGCCGTGTTCCGCCAACTGCTGCACGAGATCAGCCTGCTGCTCGGCTATGAGGTGGCGCGCGATTTGCCGATGACGACACAAACGATAGAAACGCCGCTTGCCGAGATGGAGGCCCCGATCCTCAAGGGCAAGAAGCTGGTGATCGTGTCGATCCTCCGCGCCGGCAATGGATTGCTTGAAGGCATGCTCGATCTCATGCCTTCGGCCCGCGTTGGGCATATAGGACTCTACCGTGATCCGAAGACGCTGTTGCCCGTTGAATACTACCTCAAGGTTCCCACCGATATATCCGAACGCCGGGTGATCGTTGTCGATCCGATGCTGGCGACGGGCAATTCAATTTGCGCTGCCCTGACGCGCCTGAAACAAAAGGGAGCGAAGGAACTTCGTCTCGTTTGCCTCCTGTCGGCACCGGAGGGCATCGCCCACGTGACGGCGGAACATCCCGATGTGCCGATCTATACCGCCGCTGTCGATTCCCACCTGAACGAGCATGGCTATATCGTGCCGGGGCTGGGCGATGCGGGCGACCGCATGTTCGGGACCAAATGACACCTCGCCCCTATACTTAATGGCGCGTTAGTCATCCCCGCATTTAACGCTTTCCGGCAAGCTTTTGGCAACCATGGCGCTCCTAACGTGGCGAGCAAGGGATCGCGGGGGGCTTACAAGCAAAATGCCGGCTGAACAATCGATCGCTGTCGCGGCAAAACCAAAGCGGAAATCCTTG
>JACMJT010000433.1 GCA_014380505.1 Hyphomicrobiales bacterium
AAAATGTCGCGCGCGGTGGCGGGCGAGGATGTGGAGACGGAGGCTTCCGATGAAGAAGAAGTGGCCGATGCGGGCCTGAGCCAGGAACGCTATGCGGCGATGGGGGCGGCCGAACAGGTAATCCTCACGGTCTCCAGCAACGGATATGGCAAGCGCACCTCGTCATTCGAATACCGCATCACCAATCGCGGCGGCAAAGGCATTGTGGCCATGGCGGTGAACGAGCGCAACGGCCCGCTGGTGGCTTCCTTCCCGGTTGAGCATTCCGACCAGATCATGCTGGTGACGGATGGCGGACAGCTTATCCGCTGCCCGGTCGACGGTATCCGGAAAGCCGGGCGCTCCACCCAAGGGGTGATCGTGATCGATACGGCTGATGATGAGAGCGTGGTGTCGGTTGAGAGCTTGAGCGAGGATGAGGTGGGGGAAGGCGAAGCGTGATCTGTCATACCCCGTCATTCCGGCGTGGGCCGGAATCTGCTTAACGTCGTGGGGACTCCGGTTTTCGCCAGAGTGACAAAAATTTGTAGTGGTGAACAAGGAACTGAAATCATGTCCTACGAATCCTATTTTGCTTTCTGCCTTGCCGCATTAGCTCTGGCCCTTGTGCCGGGACCCACGGTGACGGTGATCATTGCCAACAGCCTGCGTTATGGGACGCGGGCCGGACTGATGAATGTGGCGGGTACGCAGGCGGGCGTGGTGATCTGGCTGGTCATTGCGGCGCTTGGCCTTGGTGCCGCCATCCAGCTTATGGGCGTGTGGTTTGACGTGTTGCGTTGGGCGGGCGCCGCCTATCTGGTGTGGTTGGGCATCAAGCTGTTCCGCTCCAATGGCGATCTGGCCATTGCGGTGGACCGGGCGCGGCCGAGGGGCAGCTTCTTCCTGCAGGGCTTCGTGGTGATCATGTCCAACCCCAAGATGCTGGTGTTGTTTGGCGCGCTCATTCCCCCGTTCCTTTCCAAGGATGGCAACATGATGCAGCAGACGCTTTTGCTTGGCGTGACCTTTGCGGTGATCGCGGCAGCGGGCGACACCTGTTATGCGCTGTTGGCCGGGAAGGCGGGAACCTGGCTTTCACGTTCGCGCATCCGGGCCATCGAGATCGTCAGCGGCATTTGTTTGACCGCCGGCGGCGTATGGATGGCGCTGAGGGGGCGCTGATCGTTAGATCATGCCAAGCTTTGCAGCCAGTTCGAGATCCCAAAAAGCGGCCTCGATCTTGTGGCCATCAAAGTCGCGCACGAAGCAACCGTAGTAGGGTTCGCCATAGTCATGGCGGTGGCCGGGGTCACCGTCTTCGGTTGCTCCGGCTGAAATCGCTTCCTTGAAGAAGGCGTTCACTTCAGCCTTGGACTGGGCCATGAAGCCGACGTGTACGCCATTGCCGCGGGAGGCTTCCGCGCCATCAAACGGCGTCTGAATCCAGAATTCGGGGTAGGCCTTGCCGAAGGCTGCGGCGCCTTCATGCTCCATGATGATCCGGCATCCCAAAGTGCCAAGCACCCTTACGTAAAACTCCCGGGCCGCCGGAAAATCATTGGTGCCAAGCGAGACATGGGAGATGATGGAGGGGTTTTCGTCGGCCATGATGATTTCCTTCTCGTTGCGACAACCAAGATATTAACTGACATGTGCTGACAGGTTGCGACAGGAGCATGAAGTGTCTAAGGTAAATTATGGCACGCACAGGTTTTTATCCCGGCTCATTTGACCCCGTTACCTATGGCCACCTCGACATCGTGGCGCGGAGCGCGCGGCTGGTGGAGAAGCTGGTGTTGGGGGTTGGCACTCACGCGGGAAAGCACTCGCTTCTGGATGCGAAAAAGCGGGTTGCATTGCTGGAGCACGTAACGAAGCCCATTGCCGAGCATACGGGGGTTAAAATCAGCGTGGTGACCT
>JACMJT010000434.1 GCA_014380505.1 Hyphomicrobiales bacterium
AAGCCGCCCATCTTGAAGCCGTCCGTTCCTTAAGCAGTGCCGCATCCCTTCGCTTGCAAGTGTTGAAGGAGGAACTGGCGGGGATCGTTGCCGCCTCGCCGGAAGCTCGCGAAGCCTTTGAGCTGGCGCTGGCGCCGGGTGACAGCCCACGCCTGTGGATCGACCTCAATACCTCCGTCGTCATGGAGCCGGACCCCAAAACCTATCGGCTGGTGCAGCAAGGAGGGGGCAACCTGAACATTGTGTTGGAGACCCCGGATCGCGCGGCGATGGTGCAACAGGTGAAGCTCATCATGGCCCATGGGATGATTGGGCGGAGGAGGCGCGCAGGGGGCCTCCGACTCAAAGATGACCTTGGCCGCCGCTATTCCGGGGCGTTGCTGATTCTAACTGGACTCAGCGGATTTTTTCTTGGCGCGCTGAGTTTCCTTGGTGCTGCTATATGTTTGGAAATATTGAGTTTTTAAGCGAACCAGCGGTCCGTTACATTCTGAAACAGCAATTGATTTTACCAATCGGAACCGGCCCTGATAGGCAGGTGTTGCATCAAATTACCGGAACACCGGAAGTTGGGCATCAAGTGAGATTATAGGGCTGGGGCAATGACAAGTACGGCGTTGAGGGTCGAACACACAAAAGGACCTGATCTCGTCCGGACACCGCGGGCGAATCGCGATCTTCAGCCATGTCTCGGAAAATTTCAGACATTGGCGGAAGGCCTGGACTACGCGGCGCAAGGCGTTACCGGCTTCAATTTCTATTCGACCCGTGGCGTTCTGCAGCATGTTCTGCCCTATTCCCTTTTGCGCAAGCAGGCGCTGGCGACGGCGCGAAAGCTCCTGTCGCTTGGCCTGAAACGCGGCGACCGGGTGGCCGTGGTGGCCGAAACCGGGCCTCACTTCATGGCCGTATTCTTCGGCTGCCAATACGCGGGCCTCATTCCCTGCCCAATGCCCTATACGCTTTACATGGGCGGCAAGGACGCCTTTGTGGACCGGGTGGCCGGCATGCTGGAAGCGGCAAGGGCCTGCGCCGTCATTACCACCGATGATCTTGAAGCCACGATTCGCGAGGGCGGAGCTCGCGCTGGCATCGAGCTTATACTCACTCACACGGAACTTCAGGCCCTGCCGGAAGCGGCGACCAAGCTTGAAGCATTCGGTCCCAGCGAAGACGCCTATATCCAGTATTCCTCTGGCTCGACCTCCAATCCCAAGGGCGTGCTGATCACGCAAGCGGCGATTGTGGCCAATACGCGAGCCATTCTCGGGGGCATGCATGTCACGCCGGAGGACCGGGCCTTCTCGTGGCTGCCGCTCTATCACGACATGGGCCTTGTAGGCTTGTGCCTGTCGCCGATGATGGGCCAGGTGACAGTCGACTATCTCGCCACCACCACATTCGCCAGGCGGCCCGCGCTCTGGCTCAAGCTGATGTCGGATAACAAGTCGACGATCTGCTATGCGCCAAGTTTCGGTTACGATCTCGCGGCGCGGCGCATCAATGGCGAGGCGGTCACCCTCGATCTCAGCAAATGGCGCGTGGCCGGTATCGGCGGCGACATGGTGCGCGTCGATATCCTCACCCGCTTTGCCGACACGCTTTCGATCGCCGGTTTTAACGCGCAAGGTTTCGTGCCGAGCTATGGCATGGCCGAAACGACGCTGGCCATCGCCATCGCCGGCTTGGGCCGGCCGATCCGCATCGATACCATTGAGCGTGACGCCCTGAAGACCAAAGGCAAAGCCGTTCCGGCCGTTTCCTCCATGGCGGCGCGGAGTTTCGTGGTGTGCGGCAGGCCCATTCCGGGTTGCCACGTCGAAATCCGCAATGACGGTGGAGAGGTTCTTGGCGAACGCCATGTGGGACGCATTTTTGTCGCCAGCCCGAGCCTGATGGCTGGCTATTATCAGGATGCCGAAGCCACAAGTGCTGTGGTGGGTGCTGATGGTTTGCTCGACACCGGCGACATGGGCTACTGGCTCGACGGCGAAATCGTGCTCACGGGCCGCGCCAAGGACCTGATCCTGCACAATGGCCGCAACATCTGGCCGCAGGACATCGAATGGGCGGCCGAGAAGATCGAACCCTTGCGCTCCGGTGAAGTCGCCGCCTTTGCGGTCGAGGGCGATGACGGTGATGACGATGTGGTGGTGCTGGTGCAATGCCGTCTGCAGGAGGGCGCCGCCATCGACCGGCTTCGTCACGAAGTGTCGGCCGTGGTGCATCACAGTGCTGGCATCGAGTGCAAGGTTGTGATGGTGCCGCCGAAGAGCCTGCCCTTTACGTCTTCGGGCAAGCTGTCGCGGGCCGGCGCCAAGCAGAAATATCTTTCCGGCGAAATTACCGGGCTGACGCCTGCTACTTTCCTGCAAGCGGTACACTAAAAGGCTATTGAAAACTTTTTCGTGTCCGATGCTTTGAGGCTCGCACCTCAGCATGAGGAACAACAGCATGAGCAAGACGATTGCCGTGACGGGCGCTACGGGCTTTGCCGGACGCCATGCGGTTGGTGAACTGCTGAAGCGTGGCCACCGGGTTAGCGCATTGGTGCGCGATCCGGCGCGGGCGGGATTGCCTCCGGGCGTCGGGATGGTTGCCGGCCATCTGGAAGATGCGGCAGCGCTCGCAACGCTGGTCCGCGGCGCCGATGCGGTGGTGCATCTGGCGGGGGTCATCGCCGCCGTCCATCCGGAAGATTACTTCAGATACAACACGGGTCCCACGCGCGCATTGGCGGAAACAGCGGCGCAGGCGGGCGTGAAGCGTTTCGTGTTTGCCTCTTCGCTGGCGGCGCGTGAACCGGAGCTGTCATCCTATGGCGCCAGCAAATTGGCGGCCGAACAGGCGCTGCGGCAATTCGATGGCCGCTTGAGCACGATCATGTTGCGGGCGCCCGCCATCCATGGGCCGGGTGACCGCGCCACGCTGCCCCTGATCAAGCAATTGACCAAGCGAATAGCCATGATTCCCGGAAGCCGCGAACAACGATTCTCGCTGATCCACGTCAAGGATTTTGCGCGCGTCATCAGCGATGCCGTGGATAGCCAAAAAACCGGTATTGTGGAGTTGAGCGATGGAACACCGGGCGGATATTGCTGGGACGATCTGATGAGGGCAGCGATAGACGCCGAGGGCCGGAGCATCCAGGTGATATTCCTGCCGAAGCCTCTGGTGGCAGGTGTGGCCCTTGTGGCGGGCGCCATGGCGCGGTTGACGGGCGAGCCCGGCATGATCAACTCCGGCAAGGTCCGTGAACTTTACCATGGCGACTGGGTGGCGCGGGGGCCGGGATTGGCCCTCGACGATCCCATCGTTTTTGCGCGGGGCTTTCCTGAAACGCTCTCGTGGTATCGCAAGGCTGGATGGTTGCCTCCCCGCCGCGAGGCCGATAGAAGCAACGCCAAGTCCCACCCCGAGGCCGGACAATGACCGATACGATCACGCGCATCTGCAAGCTGCTGGAGCCCTTCACCAGCAACGGCACGGCACTTGGCCCCGGGACCGACATCTCCACGGACCTCAATATCG
>JACMJT010000435.1 GCA_014380505.1 Hyphomicrobiales bacterium
AAACGCCCGGCTTGCCGCGGGTCCACTTGAAGTCTGTCTTCTTCGCGCCCACGAGGGCTGCGAAATAATTGCCGAACGCCTTCTGGCACATGCGGCAATGGCAGATGTGCGGATTTTCGAAGGGACCGGAAATCGCATAGCGCACCTGTCCGCACTGGCAGCCGCCGGTTACGTTCGCCGATTCCGTCATGGCCAATGCTCCGTGTCGCGATCAGGGTGCTGCAAACTCTTGAGCTTGGCAAGATCCGCAGGCGAGCGGCTGTCGCTGGTTTTTTGCGCGGGAAGGCGGGCCATGCCGTCAAACCAACGGACCTTGCTTTCGATTCCCACCTGCTCAGTCATCGCACCGATGGCATTGGGATCGTCAAGAGTGCCGATGGCGATCTCGTAGCTGGAATCGCCGTCCTCGCGCATGTGAAGAGGCGTGCCGCACGCGGCACAAAACCCACGGTCGACAATCGGCGAGGACCGGAAGACGGAAGGCCGCCCCCGTGTCCAGGCAAGGCTTGCCGCGGGCACAGATACCAAAGCCGCGCCGAAATTTCCGAAGGCCTTTTGGCACATGCGGCAATGGCAGATACCGGCCTTTCCCAAATTCCCCACGATGCGGTAGCGCACCGCCCCGCACTGGCAACCACCCGTCAAACTGCGATTGCGATTTTCACTCATCGGAGATTCTCCAGCTTGTCACTAGCACGTGCGGGGACCGGAAACGGGTACAACCCCACTCGCTTAAGGATTTATTACCAAATCTTAAGCAAGATCGCCCGGAATCATGGGACTTGGGGGCACGGGGTGAAATGACGGCGGGACAGCGGCGACCGGCAACAGCTTGGCCGAGGGTGCATATCATTTACTTCATCCTTGCGGCCTTCGACCTGATGGCCGTTGCGGGCGGGCTCTACTTAAGCCACAGGCTCAGCAATATCTTCGAGGAAAGTGTCGTCACCAACGAAGAATGGAACCGGCGCTTCACCGCCGTCTGGTCGCTGGGCGATCTGGCCTCAGCGATAACGGCGCCCGGCAGCAATGTCTTTGTATCGAAGAATGTTGCCGTGGAAAGGGAAAACCTCAACCGCGCCGCCAAAACGCTCGAAGCCCGCATCGAACTGGCGCGAACCGAAATCACTGCCAATATCCCGGCCGACCTCGCGGACAGACCGTTGCGGACCCTGGTCAGTGTCGATCAGGCGCTGTCCACACTAGTGGCCAACGGCAGGCGCGCGCTGGCGGACTTTGAACGCGGCGACATGGTGAACGCAGCCCAGTCCCTGGCACTCATGGACAAGGGCTACGCCATGGTGAAAAGCCGCACCAAGAATGCCGCGGAGGCCGTTCGTGATCTGCAGGCGGTCTATGCCAGCGGCTATCTGGCACAGGTCAAGGCCCTCAAGCGCTTCGAGTTTATAATCGGCGGGGGCATCCTGTTCATGGTGTGCTGCGTCGTTTTCTACGGCCATTGGGTTGGCAGCCTGATGAAGCGGAAATACCAGGAGCTGGAACGGGCCAACGAAGGTGCTGAGACGGCGCGTGCCGAAGCGGAAAATTTCGCCTCGCAGCTGCAAGGCGTCAACGACGATGTTGTCAGGTTGAACCGCGATTTGGAAGAGAACTTCAACAAGCTGCGCGATGCCCAGGACGAACTCGTGCGCCGGGGCCGCATGGCTCAGCTCGGTCAGCTCACCGCTACGGTCGCCCATGAAATTCGCAACCCCCTGGGTGCGGTGCGGACGTCGGCCTACCTGCTCGAACGCAAGACCAAGGACAAGGGCCTGGGGATCGAACCGCAGCTTGAGCGCATCACCAACGGCGTAATGCGCTGCGACAATATCATCACGCAGCTTCTCGATTTCGCCCGCAGTTCCGCGCTCACCGTCAAGGACGTCGAATTCGATGGCTGGATCACCAAGGTGCTGGAGGACGAAGTGGGCAAATTGCCCAGCATGGTGACGGTCGAATTTAGTCCCGGTGTTCCCGGCCTCGCCGTGGCTTTCGATGAGGCGAGGTTGCAGCGGGCGGTGATCAATCTCCTCTCCAATGCCTCGGAAGCCATGGTCGGCAATGGCAGCGATCCATCAAAATTTGCCTGCGCCAATCCGAAGATCACCACCACCACGGCGCAAAGCGCCCGCGGTGTGGAGATCGCGGTCCGCGATAACGGCCCCGGCATTTCCGAGGCGAACATGAAGAAGATCATGGAGCCGCTGTTCACCACGAAGAATTTCGGGACGGGGCTTGGCCTGCCGGCCATCGAGAAAATCATGGACCTTCACGGCGGCGGCCTTGAGATCGCATCGAAGCCGGGCGAGGGTGCCTGCTTCACCCTGTGGCTGCCGCTCGCCCAAGCGAAAAGGGACGCCGCATGATGGGGCGGCAGCTTTCCATCCTGGTGGTTGACGACGACGCCGACAACGCCAACTCGATGGGCGAATTATTCGAGACCGAAGGTCATCGCGCCACCGTCGTTGATTCCGGCGAGGCGGCGATCGAGGCCTTTCGCCATCAGAAATTCGATGTGGCCTTCATGGATGTGATGATGCCGGGCAAGAACGGCGTCGAAAGTTTCCTGGAAATCCGCAAGCTGCGGCCAGCGGCCAAGGTCTACATGATGACGGGTTACAGCGTCGAGCAATTGTTGCAGCAGGCCATGGATCACGGAGCGCTCGGCGTGCTGTCGAAGCCCATCGATACCGCCAAAGTGTTAGCCGTGCTGGCCGAGATCGGCTCCAACGGCATCGTTATCGTGGCAGAGGACGATCCCGATTTCGGCCTCAGACTCGAGGAGATGATAAGAAACGCCGGCCGTGCCTGTCACCTGGTTCGCGATGGCTCCGAGGCACTCGGCCATGCGGAGAGTTCGAACGTTCTAATTTTCGATCTCAAGGCGCCGCTTATCCAGGGCATGGAAGTCTATTCCATGCTTCGCGAGGCCGGCCGCACCCGTCCCACCATCATCATTACGGCCAGCGGCGCTGACTACCACGACACGCTCGAAGCCATGCGCGACGTGGCGATCACCGGAATTCTCAACAAACCCTTCGATCCCATGAGCCTGCTCAACCGGCTCGACCATCTTGTTGCCTGACGATCAAGGAGACCACCGATGACACGGCCCCTTAATATCCTGGTGCTCGACGACGACGCTGAGAACGCCGATTCGCTGGCTGAGCTTTTCGCCATGGACGATCACAAGGTGATCGTCGCCTATAACGGCCAGGAAGCGATAGAAGCCTTCAGCCTCAACAGGGTCGATGTGGGTTTTTTCGATGTGATGATGCCCGGCAAAAACGGCGTCGACAGCTTTATCGAGATCAAGCAAACCCATCCCGACGCCAAGGTCTATTTCATGACTGGCTACAGCGCCGATGATCTCCTGAAGCAAGCCATCGACAACGGCGCGTTGGGCGTGTTTGGCAAACCCATGGATCTGCCAAAAGTGCTCCGCGTTCTGGATGAGGCGGCGGCTTGATTTTCTTTTCTCTCCATCACCGGCCTTGAGCCGGTGATCCAGACTGGATGGCAAGGTCGAGCCCTGCCATGGAGAGAAAGTAAAGAGCTCAGGCCATCGCCTTCCGCAGATTGCCGTCGATAGCGTCGAGAAAGCCTTCCGTTGTCAACCAGCTTTGATCCGGCCCGATGAGCACGGCGAGGTCTTTCGTCATCTGCCCTTCCTCA
>JACMJT010000436.1 GCA_014380505.1 Hyphomicrobiales bacterium
CGAGATGCATGGCCTTTGCCGGATTCACCGTGACCGCGTCGAAAGTCCAGCGCATGGCCTCGCGGCTTGTCATGGGAACAGCGTGGATGCCCATGCTGGCGACTTCCAGCATGTCGGCCTGGCCCAGCGGATACCAGGGATCCAGCACGCAATCATGGCCGAAGGAGACATTGATTCCAGCGGCGCGCAGCTCTGCAACGCGCGTCATGCCGCGGCGTCTCGGATAGGTGTCGTGGCGGCCCTGTATCGTGATGTTGATGAGGGGATTTGGCGTTGCATGAAGCTCCGCTTCCGCCATCAGCGGGATGAGTTTCGACACATAGTAGTTGTCCATGGAGTGCATGGAGGTGAGATGGGAGCCAACGACCCGGCCCTTGAGCCCAAGTCTCTGGGTCTCGAAGGCCAGCGCTTCCACATGGCGCGACATGGGGTCATCCGTTTCGTCGCAATGGATATCGACGAGCAGCGAGCGCTTCTCCGCTATCTCGCACAACTCCTTCAGGCTTGCGGCACCCTCCGCCATGGTGCGCTCGAAATGGGGGATGCCACCCACCACGTCCACGCCCATGTCGAGCGCACGAAGAAGATTCTGCTTTGCTGTTTTTGAGCGATAGAACCCGTCCTGCGGAAATGCCACAATTTGCAAGTCGAGATAGGGTGCTATTTTCTTTTTGACCTCCAGCAACGCTTCGACGCACAGCAGACGGTCGTCGCAGACATCCACATGGGTGCGAATGGCGCCAATGCCCTGTGCCACGGCCAGATCGCAATAGCGGAGCGCCCGCGAGATCACCGCCTCATGGGTGAGCAGCGGCTTGAGTTCGCCCCAAAGTGCGATGCCTTCGAGCAGCGTGCCCGACAGGTTGAGCCGGGGCAGTCCCAGCGACAACGTGGCATCCAGGTGGAAATGCGCATCGACGAAGGGCGGGGACACGAGATAGCCCTTGGCATCGATGACCGTTTGAGCTTCGGCGCTGATCTTCGGCGCGGCTTGCGCGATGCGCCCTTTTTCGCAGGCGATGTCGATGCCGGTCCTGCCATCGGGAAGCGTTGCGTTGCGAACCAGAAGGTCGAGCATGGAGGCCCCTTACGCCAAGACTTGCAGTTCCGCGAGTATGGCAGCGCCCATCTGCGCCGTCGAGGCGTGGGCCTGCTTGCCGAAGGCCAAGTCTTTTGTCCTGATGCCTTTGGCGAGAACCGCGGCGATGGCTTGATCGATCTTGTCCGCCCACTCGCCCAGATGGAAGGAATAACGGAGCGCCATGCCGAAGCTGGCGATCATGGCGATGGGGTTGGCCGCACCCGTGCCCGCGATATCCGGAGCAGACCCATGCACCGGCTCATACATGGCCTTGCGCCGTCCCGTCTTGGCATCGGGGGCACCGAGGGAAGCCGACGGCAACATGCCGAGCGAACCCGTAAGCATCGCGGCTACGTCCGAAAGCATGTCGCCAAACAGATTGTCGGTGACAATCACATCATACTGCTTGGGCCATCGCACCAGTTGCATGGCGCAGTTGTCGGCCAGCACATGCTCGATCTCGATATCCGGATAATGCTCCTTATGAAGGCGGGTGACGACTTCGTGCCACAGCACGCCCGACTTCATCACGTTGCGCTTCTCCGCTGAGGATACCTTTTTGCGCCGGGTGCGCGCCAGTTCGAAGGCAACGCGCGAGATGCGTTCGATCTCGAACGTATCGTAAACTTGCGTATCGATGGCGCGTTTCTGGCCGTTGCCAAGATCGGTGATGGTCTTGGGCTCGCCGAAATAAACCCCGCCCGTCAGTTCACGGACGATCAGGATGTCGAGGCCTTCCACCACCTCGCGCTTCAAGGAAGATGCATCCGCCAGTGCCGGATAGCAGATGGCAGGGCGCAGATTGGCGAAAAGACCCAGATCCTTGCGCAGACGCAAGAGGCCGGCCTCGGGCCGCGCCTCGTAGGGCACCTTCTCCCATTTGGGGCCGCCCACCGCGCCAAACAGCACGGCATCGCAGGCCATGGCGCTGGCCATGTGTTCTTCGGAAATCGCCTTGCCATGGGCATCAATAGCGCTGCCGCCGGCGAGACCGCGATCGGTCTCGAACCTGGCGATGCCCTGGGCATTGAACCAGGTAATAATCGCCTCGGCTTCTTTCATCACTTCAGGGCCTATGCCGTCGCCCGGAAGCAGGAACAGATTATAGGAGGCCATGGTATCTCCGCCCGCCACATGAAATCGGCGCGATGGGTAGCGGGAGCGGGAGCTTGTGGCAAGCACCAACAGGCCATAGTGTGGCAAACATCCAGTTCCGGAGATCATCCGACATGCGGCTAAAGACGTGGGCGGCAAGTGCTCTGGCCGTTTGGGCACTGGCGGCACCGGCCAAGGCCGATGAATACCCGTGCGGTAATCGCGTTACCATGTGGGACGAACCCTATCGCGTTTGCTCCTACCGCCGTGTCGGAGAGATTTATGACTCCCAGAGGGTGGCGCGGGGAACCGTGGTAACTCCGTTGCCATATGGCGAGCAACTCGATGGCATCACCTACACATACCAGGGCAAGCAGCGCCAGCTTGCCCACTATTTCGCCAAGGCCCGCACGACCGGGCTTATCGTCCTCAAGAATGGCCGGGTGGTATACGAGCACTATGGCTATGGAGCCAATGAGCGGAGCGCGCTCACATCCCAGTCTATGGCCAAATCGATGACCTCGGCGCTTGTGGGTTTCGCCATAGCCGATGGCACGATCAAAAGCGTTGATGACCCCATCACCGATTATGTGCCGGAGCTGAAGACGACGGGTTACAACAAGGTGCCGATCAAGGCGATCTTGCAGATGTCTTCGGGCGTTCTATGGCGCGAGGACTATTCCGCGAGTCATTCGGATTCGACGGAATTCTTTGACAGGGTGATGGTGCACAACTCAGCTTCAATCCCGGAATTCTTGCAGACGGTGCAGCGGGGCCCGATCCCGCCCTTTGGGAAGTTTCAGTATGCAAGCATCGAGACAAATGCCATCGGCGAGCTGGTCAGGAAGGCGACCGGCAAAAGCCTTGCCGCTTATCTTTCGGAAAAGATATGGATACCGCTAGGCATGGAAGGCGACGCCACCTGGTCAAGCGACGGCAGCGGCAACGAAATCGCGTCCTGCTGCCTGAACGCAAGGTTGCGGGATTTCGCCCGGTTTGGCTTGCTGATGGCGCAGAAGGGGATGTGGCAGGGTAAACAATTGCTTCCGGCGAAATGGGTGGATGAGGCAACCCGGCCCGATCGCAAACAGGTCAAGCCGGGCCGCCTGTATGATGGCTACCCGATGGGCTACCAGTACCAGTGGTGGGTATTTCCCGGACCGGATCGTGCCTTCACAGCGCTGGGTATCAACGGCCAGTTTCTTTATGTGAATCCGTCGAAGAATCTGGTCATCGTCATGACCAACGTTTGGAAGGACTGGTGGATAGACGATCTCGAGAGCGAGACCTATGCGATCTTCGACGCTTTTGCGCAGGCGACGGACAAACCGTAGCGGCTATTCCTAGTGCGACATGAGCACGGGGCGGTTGAGGCGGCCCAGCACGAAGCGCGTGGCGCCGCCGAAAATGAACTCGGCCAGGCGGCTATGGCCGTAAGCTCCCATGACGATGAGTCCAGCACCACAGTCGTCGCCACACCGCAACAGGGCCTGGCCCGCGTCGTGTCCTTCGGTGGGGAACACCTGCGTTTCCGCTTTGACGCCATGGCGCTTCAGCGTCTCCACGAGGGCGGCACAGGCTCCCCCGTCCTTTGCTGCCGCGTCTTTCTGCGGGCCGGCACGGACGACGCGGACTTTCTTTGCCGCCTTGAGCAGCGGCAGGGCGTCGAAGGCGGCCCGCGCCGCCTCGCGGCCTCCGTTCCAGCCCAGAACGACCTCATCGAGCGAGAGCTTGGCGTCACCCACGGCGGGCAGAACGATGACTGGCCGCCCCACGCCCATGATCACCTGCTCGACGAAATCGCGCTCGACGCCGGTGACCTCGTCGGGATTGGTGGCCGACACCAGAATGGCGTCGGCGCCGCGCCCGCGAGCGATGGTGTCGTCGGCGATGAGGGGTGTGCGGGCATCGGCCTGCTGGAAGTCGAAGCTCACGCCCTCGCGCTGCATCGCCGCCTCGAATTCGGCCCGCACCTTGGCGGCGTTATCCTTGAAAAAACTACGGTTGCCTTCGAACACCTGGGGTGCCGCCTCGAAGCCGACGGAGGGATAGACCTGAACGGCGGGGATCACATAGAAACCCGACACATGGGCCTTGAGCGCGCGCCCGAGCATGGCCGCCGCCGCAAGCACCTGGGGCTGGCGGCTGGTTTCATTAAGGGATACCAGAATTGTTTTGTAGGACATGGATCACTCTCCATCGCTACCGCTAAACCAGTCTAGCCTCGCGCAGGATCGTCCCGCAATGTGAATATAGATACTTACTCCGCCGCTTTCAACGCCATGGGATTGTTGGGGTGCGTTGTCCAGTTGGCGTAGGCGGGATCGATTTTCTTGGCGGTGCGGGGATCGATCCCTGAGGTCATCCGCTCCATGGTGATGCAGTTTTCCACCGGGCACACTTCGACGCACAGATTGCAGGCGACGCATTCCGCGTCGATGACCTCGAAGTGGCGCTTGCCGTCTTTCTCCCGCATGATCGCCTGGTGCGAGGTGTCTTCGCAGGCGGCGTAGCACCGGCCGCACTTGATGCACATATCCTGGTCTATGCGGGCCTTGGTCACATAATTGAGATTGAGGAACTGCCAATCGGTGACATTCGGCACGGCCAGGCCGCGGAATTCCTCGATTGAAGCGTAGCCCTTCTCGTCCATCCAGCGCGAAAGACCGGATTTCATTTCTTCCACGATGCGGAAGCCATAGGTCATGGCCGCCGTGCACACCTGCACCGTGCCGCAACCAAGCGCCATGAACTCTGCCGCATCGCGCCATGTGGTGATGCCGCCGATGCCTGATATCGGCAACCCATAGGTTTCCGGATCGCGGGCGATCTCGGCGACCATATTGAGGGCGATCGGCTTGACCGCCGGACCGCAATAGCCGCCATGGGTGCCTTTGCCGCCAACCGTCGGGTTCGGCGCGAAATTGTCGAGATCGACGGAGACGATCGAATTGATC
>JACMJT010000437.1 GCA_014380505.1 Hyphomicrobiales bacterium
AAGGTCAAGACGTCCTCGTCGGCATTGTTGGGCATCATCAACGATATCCTTGATTTCTCCAAGATCGAGGCCGGGCGGTTGGAACTGGAGCGAATCCCCTTCTTTCTTGAGGAAGTGCTTCGGGATGTCTCCAACCTGTTCCTGCCGATCATCGATCACAAGGGGCTTGAGCTGTTCGTGGAGATCGCGCCACGCACACCCCTTTCGCTAATCGGTGACCCTTTGCGGCTGGGCCAGGTGCTCAACAATCTGGTCGGTAATGCCGTCAAATTTACGGAGAGCGGCGAGATCCACGTCTGTGTCGATTTCGTGGAGGGTGACGAACAGCAGGTGGTGCTGCGCATTTCGGTGCGCGATACCGGCATCGGCTTGACCAAGGAGCAATCCGATCGGTTGTTCCGCCCCTTCGTCCAGGCCGATGGATCGACCACCCGCCGTTACGGCGGAACTGGGCTCGGTCTCACCATCAGCCGTCATCTTGTCGAGTTGATGGACGGAACGATTGCGATTTCCAGCGCCCCTGGTCAGGGAAGCACGTTTGCATTCACCGCCCGCTTCGACATTGGCGATGAGCGGCGGGATCTCGACGCCCGCCACCAGTTGCAGGGTGTCCGGGCCCTCGTGGTCGACGATCAGCAGACCTCGCTCGCCATCCTTGGCGGAATGATCGAGGCTTGGTCCGGCCACGCCACCACCCTGAGCGACAGCACCCACGTCATTGACGAGATGGAGCGCGCCGAAGCGGAGGGAAGCCCCTTCGAGATCATCTTCCTGGATTGGCAGATGCCCAAAATGAACGGCGTCGATGTGGCCCGGAAGATCGAGCAAGCGGCGGCGTCCGGTCGGGTGAAGCGGCCGCCCATGGTTATCATGGTGACCGCCTTCAGCAAGGACCGCTTGATGGAGGAAGCTGCTACCGTGCCGCTGGATGGTTTCCTCACCAAGCCGGTCACGCCATCGGCCCTTTATAATGCGGTGATGGGGATCAAGAACCCGGGGCGGAGCCTGCGTGCCAACGCAGACCGTTCGGGAGCCACCCCATACGACCTCGCCCAGCCTATTCGGGGCGCCCACATCCTGGTCGTCGAGGACAACACCATCAACCAAGAGGTCGCGCGCGAATTCTTGGAAAAAGCCGGCCTGCGGGTTTCGTTGGCGGATAACGGCCGGATCGGTGTCGAAGCGGTTCGCCAAAACAGCTTCGACGCCGTCTTGATGGACATGCAGATGCCGGAAATGGATGGCCTGGAGGCCACTAGGCAGATACGCCTCCTTCCCGGCGGCGAGGGCTTGCCGATCATCGCCATGACCGCTGCGGCCATGCCCCAGGACAAACAAGCCTGCGCCGACGCGGGCATGAATGACCACGTGTCAAAGCCCATCGTGCCAGGGGAAATGCTATCGACATTGGTCCGGTGGGTGAAGCCGCGGGAGTCGGCCGATATCCCCCTCGCCGTAGCGGATGACGAAGATTTTCCGACCATAAGCGGCATCGACTCGCGTCAGGCCTCATTACGGCTGGCGGGGAATCGCAAGCTCTTCCTCTCGCTCCTTTACCAATTGGCGGATAAATTCGACGGCGAGGCCGAATCAGTCAGGGAGGCGATTGTAGCAACCCGGTGGGACGATGCCGCGCGACGACTGCATGCGCTACGCGGCGTGGCCGGCAATGTTTCTGCCATCGAGGTCGCGACCCTGGCATCGGCTGCCGAAGCTGCAATAAGGGATGGGCGGCAGGATGACGTGCCTGAATTACTCGACCGGCTGGAAGTGGCCCTCGGCGTGCTGTTCGGAGCAATACGCAGCTTTTTGGCAGGTGTCACGAGCCCCGCCGCCCCCGGTGTGGCGAAGCCCTTGCACGACGGCGCACTCGAAGAGCTAAAAAATGCACTACGCACCCAAGACGCCGTTGCTCTGGAGTTGTTCGAAAGCATGAAGGACGACATTGAATTATGCTTGAGCCCCCAATCATCGGAGCGTCTGCGTGCCGCCATGGAAAACCTGCGGTTCGGTGAGGCCGCCGATCTTTTGTCGAACATGGGAGGCGGGCGATGACTCATGCCAGAGCGCACTTGGCTGAACCCCGGCTGATGATCGTTGACGACGATCCTGGCACCATTCGGCTGTTGGCGGAAATCCTCAAAGGATTGGGGAAGATCCACTTCACCACCAGCGGGGCTGAGGCGGTGGCCATGGCGCGCGCGCTTCGTCCGGACATTATCCTGCTTGACGTGGAGATGCCGGATGCCGATGGGCTCTGTATTTGCGAATCCATCAAAGGCGATCCTTCATTCGAGGATGTGCCGGTCCTGTTCGTAACCTCCCATGGTGAACTCACGATCGAGACCCGCGCACTTGCTGTCGGTGCCATCGACTTCATCTCCAAACCGCCCCATCCCCCGATCGTCCGGGCGCGCGTGCAAAATTACTTGGCGCTTAAGCATCGAACAGATGAACTGAGGCGTTTGAGCACGGTCGATGGCCTGACTGGAGTTGCCAACCGCCGTGCCTTTGACGCCGCCCTCGACATGGAATGGCGGCGCGCCTGCCGCAC
>JACMJT010000438.1 GCA_014380505.1 Hyphomicrobiales bacterium
AACCGCAGCGCCGCCGGCGATCTCTCTCATGAAGAGAAATAATTGCGGCAAGGCGCTCGATATCGCGCGGGCGGCGCGCGACATGCATGGCGGCAACGGCATCTCGGATGAGTATCATGTGATCCGCCATATGGTGAATTTGGAGACGGTGAACACCTATGAGGGCACCCACGATGTGCATGCGCTGATCCTCGGCCGGGCGCAGACGGGCATTCAGGCGTTCCAGTGAGCGCCGGTATCGTCATCGAACGGGAGGATCCGGGGCGTGCGGATGTGAAGCTGCTGCTCGAGGCGCGGGACGCCCTGATGCAGTCGCTTTATCCACCGGAAAGCTGCCACTATCTCGACGTCGAAGAGATGCGGCAACCGCCCATGCGGTTCTTCTCCGCCGCCATCGATGGCGAAGTGATGGGCTGCGGCGGTATCTGGCTGCATGGGGACTATGCTGAAATCAAAAGCCTCTATGTCGACCCCCAGGCGCGGGGGCGGGGGCTTGCCCGGAAGATCATGGCGCGGCTTGAGGACGAGGCGCGGCGCGCGGGTATGAAACTGGCGCGGCTTGAAACCGGCATCCACCAACTCGAGGCCCTCGGCCTTTACCGGGCACTGGGCTATGCCGATCGCGGCAGTTTCGGTGATTATCCATTGAACGATTCCAACAGCGTTTTCATGGAAAAACGATTGTAGGTGCCCGTTCCTTGCGTGTTCCCGGCGGAACCCCTAGATAAAGCACGCTCACAACGGAGGACCGACGATGCCGCTCGAACTGCCCGCCCTGCCCTATGCCTATGATGCCCTTGCCCCCCACATGTCGAAGGAAACGCTTGAGTTCCATCACGACAAGCACCATCAGGCCTATGTGACCAATGGCAACAATCTGTTGAAAGACAGTCCCCTTGCCGCGAAATCCATCGAGGAAATCTGCAAGGCGGCTTACGCCCAGAAGATTACCGGCCTCGTCAACAATGTGGGCCAGCACTACAACCACGTTCATTTCTGGAAATGGATGAAACCGGGCGGCGGCGGCAAAAAGCTGCCGGGCGCGTTGGCCAAGGCGATCGACAGCGATCTCGGCGGCTATGACAAGATGCGCACGGATTTCGTGCAGGCGGGCGTGACCCAATTCGGGTCCGGCTGGTGCTGGCTCGCGGTCAAGGGCGGCAAGCTTGTCATCATGAAGACGCCGAACGGCGAGAACCCGCTGATGCACGGCGCTTCGCCAATTCTCGGCTGCGATGTGTGGGAGCACAGCTACTACATCGACTATCGCAACGCCCGGCCCAAATACCTGGAAGCCTTCATCGACAATCTGGTGAATTGGGAACACGTCGAGTCCATGCACGCCAGCGCGTGATGTGACCGATTACGCATGCACTCACGGGGATGGCCATGCCGTCCCCGTTTCATTTCCGGTGGAGGTGTTGTGGCACTTGTTCCCATTTTCGACGGTCATAACGATCTCCTCCTGCGCTTGTGGCTGAAGCAATCGGAAACGGCGGTTGCCGATTTCATCGCGGGCGATGGCA
>JACMJT010000439.1 GCA_014380505.1 Hyphomicrobiales bacterium
CACGAAATGACCGTTAGCCCCTCTCCTTCCCCATCGCTTTGCGATGGGTCCCCTTCCTATACCCGCTCCGCGAGGCGAGGACTTTTGGAGCGACTCGCGTACACAGATCTTCTATTCTCCCGTCCATGAACATCCTCCCCAATATCAAGACGGGCATTTCGGTTTGCCCCCATGATTGCCCGTCGGCCTGCGCCCTCGAGGTCGAGGTTCTCGACGAACGCACCATCGGGCGGGTGCGGGGTGCTCGCGATAATTCCTACACGCTGGGTGTCATCTGCGAGAAGGTTGGGCGCTATGCCGAGCGTATTCACCACCCCGAACGCCTGCTTTATCCGCTGAAGCGCAAGGGCCCGAAGGGATCAGGCGAGTTCCAGCGGATTTCCTGGGACGACGCCATGGCCGAGACGGCGGATGCCTTCCTCAAGGCGGAACGCCAATATGGCAGCCAGTCGGTCTGGCCCTATTATTATGCGGGGACCATGGGCCTCGTTATGCGCGATGGCATCGACCGGCTGCGCCATGTGAAGGGCTATTCCGGGCTCTACGACACGTTCTGCGTGGCGCTGTCGTGGACCGGCTTCAAGGCGGGCACCGGCAACATCACCGGCGTCGATCCCCGCGAGATGCAGAAGTCCGACTTGATCGTCATCTGGGGCGGCAATCCCGTCAACACCCAGGTCAATGTCATGACCCACGCCATGATGGCGCGCAAGCAGCGCGGAGCGAAGATCGCCTGCGTCGACATCTATGACACCGGCACGATGAAGCAGGCGGATGTGAAGATGCTCATCCGTCCGGGTACGGACGGAGCGCTCGCCTGCGCTATCATGCACGTGCTGTTCCGCGATGGTTATGCCGACCGGCCCTACCTTGAGAAATACACCGACGTGCCACGGGAATTCGAGGCCCATCTGAAAACGCGGACGCCGGACTGGGCGTCGAAGATCTGCGATATTCCCACCTCCGAGATCGAGGCCTTTGCGAAACTGATCGGCCAGACGAAGCGAACCTTTTTCCGCCTTGGCTATGGCTTCACCCGCTCGCGCAACGGCTCCGTCAACATGCATGCGGTGACGGCCATTCCGGCGGTGACGGGAGCGTGGCAGCACGAAGGCGGGGGCGCACTGCATTCCAACAGCGGCATCTACAAGTGGAACAAGACCATGATCGAAGGGCTGGATGCCAAGCAATCCGGCATCCGCACCATCGACCAGAGCCGCATTGGAGCGGCACTGCTCAATGATCCCTACGATCTCGCCGATGGCCCGCCAGTGAAGGCGATGATCATTCAGAACACCAATCCCGCCTCAGTGGCGCCCGATCAAAACCGTGTCAAACAGGGTCTGGCGCGTGACGATTTATTCACCTGTGTGCATGAGCAGTTCATAACCGAGACGGCGAAATTCGCCGACATCGTGCTTCCGGCCACCATGTTTCTTGAGCACGACGATATCTATCAGGGGGGCGGGCACCAGCACATCATGTTTGGCCGCAAGTTGGTGGAGCCGCCGGGTGAATGCCGCAACAATCACGAGGTGATTTGCGATCTGGCGCGAAGGGTAGGG
>JACMJT010000440.1 GCA_014380505.1 Hyphomicrobiales bacterium
AACAAGGGCTGAACAATTCGCTGCCTTGGCACGGTCAATCAGTTTCTCAGTGAAGCTACGATCGCGCATCACATAGAGCTGAAACCAGAAGGGCTTGCCGGTCGCTTCAGCGACATCCTCGATCGAACAAACACTCAAGGTCGACAGCGTGAAGGGGACACCCTCCTTCAGCGCAACTCTTGCCGCGAGGATCTCGCCATCGGCATGCAGCATGCCGGCGGTGCTCGTGGGAGATAGAGCCACAGGCATGGAAACGGGCTGGCCTATCATCTCGGTTTTCAGCGAGCGATCGGAGATATCGACCGCCACCCGTTGCCGCAGCAGGATCTTGGCGAAATCCGCTTCATTGGCGCGGTAGGTGCCCTCCGTATAGGCGCCGGAGTCCGCATAGTCGTAGAACATGCGAGGCACCCGCCGCTTGGCCAAAGCCTGCAGGTCCTTGATTTCCAGAGGAGTGATCATCGTGCTGATAAATTTCTCAGGAGCCGGCGGGATCCCTGCCCTGCCGGCTCATTGTTCCGATTCAAGCCTTCATCGCGCCCGATTGCTTGGCCGCATGGGTCGCCAGATAGTCCATGAGCGGCGGCGACAGGCAATCATAGGGTTGCAGCCCGATCTTCTTCAATCTTGAGCGCACTGCGCCCATCTGCGAAGGATCGAACCCGGTTTCAATGATCGAGGACACGAACGCCGCGAATTCCGGCGGCGACCAGCCCTTGTCCCTGGAGAGTTCCGTGTGGATGAAATCCAAACCGTGAAAGCCGTGCCTGGTGTTTTCGACCCGGCCATACATATGGACGCCGCAGCCCGTGCAGGCATGGCGCTAGATCGTGGCATTGGAATCGACAACGCGCAATTTTCCCTCGTTTGCCGTCACGCTGAGAGTGTCGCGGGGAACCACGGCCACCACCGAGAATGTGGCGCCTTGGGGTTTCCAGCATTTGCTGCAGCCGCACGCGTGGTTATGGGCGCTTTGGCTTTTGATGGTGACCACGACCGCATCGTTCGCGCATTTGCAGGTGAGCGTGCCGCCTGCAAAATTTTTCTTGGCCTTGCCCAACTGACCCTTGTCGACGGAGGGGTGCAAGGCAACGGGCTTCGCCTTGTTTTTCGATTTGGATTTGTTCTTGGCTGATTTCGCCATCGGTTCTTCCTCCCAATTGTTGTTATGGCTTCAATACACTACCACACTTCTGATCGACTCGCCCCGATGCATGAGATCGAAGGCGTCGTTGATCTTGTCGAGCGGCAGGATGTGAGTGATCATAGGGTCGATCTCGATCTTGCCGTTCATATACCAGTCGACGATCCTGGGTACGTCGGTGCGGCCCCGGGCACCGCCAAAGGCCGTACCTTTCCAGACGCGGCCCGTGACCAACTGGAATGGCCGGGTGGCGATCTCCTGGCCGGCACCGGCCACGCCAATGATGATCGACTGGCCCCACCCCTTGTGACACGCCTCAAGAGCAATGCGCATCACCTTCACGTTGCCGATGCATTCGAAGGTATAGTCGGCACCCCCGTTGGTGAGACCCACGAGGTGGGCCACCAGATCGCCGTCAACCTTGGAGGGATTGACGAAATGCGTCATGCCGAAGCGGCGGCCCCAGGCTTCGCGATCATTGTTGAGATCGACGCCGATGATCATGCTGGCGCCGGCAAGCCTGAGACCCTGGATCACATTGAGGCCAATGCCGCCCAGACCGAAGACAATGCAGTTGGCGCCTTCCTCGACCTTGGCCGTGTTAATGACCGCACCGACGCCGGTGGTGACGCCGCAGCCGATGTAGCAGATCTTGTCGAAGGGCGCGTCTTCGCGCACCTTGGCGAGGGCGATCTCCGGTAGCACCGTATAGTTGGAGAAGGTGGAGCAGCCCATGTAATGGTGCACCATCTTGCCCTTATGGGAAAAGCGCGAAGTTCCATCGGGCATCAAGCCCCGGCCCTGGGTCACCCGGATTTTCTGGCACAAATTGGTCTTGGGATTGAGGCAGTAGTCGCATTCGCGGCATTCCGGCGTGTAGAGCGGAATGACATGGTCACCTTTCTTCAGAGAAGTGACGCCGGGACCCACATCGACGACTATTCCCGCTCCTTCGTGGCCCATGATGGCGGGAAAAAGCCCCTCGGGATCGGCGCCCGAAATGGTGAACTCATCCGTATGGCAGATGCCCGTTGCCTTGATCTCGACGAGAACTTCACCCTGTTTCGGCCCCTCCAGATCGACATCGACGATCTCAAGCGGTTTGCCAGCCTCGAAGGCCACGGCAGCGCGGGATTTCATGGAAACCTCTTTGACAGGAACGGCCCCGAAGGAAGATCGCAATCAAACGTGAAAATGCGGCATTCGTCAACGGCTACAAGGGCAATTATCTATCTGCGAAACCCGTTGTGGCGCGCCACCCGTCAATACAGCGGCCTTTTTCCACCGACGTTCGGCCGCGATTGCTGTTGAATTTAGTTCAACATCTTTCCTAATAAACGCAATTGCCGGTCTAGCGCTTTTGAGCTTGGCTTTCCTGGCATGATCTACATGTGAGCACTCGGCTTTTAGTCTCTTCTGAGACGCACAGGCAAGGCGGGACAACTCCGTTGTGGGCGCTGCACTGGCCAAAGGGAGGAATAACTTAGATGTCTAACAAAGAACATGTCTGGATTCCACGCCTCAAACAGTATCTGTCCGACGGCAAGATCGGACGGCGCGATTTCGTCCGTCAGGCAGCCCTTCTCGGCATGTCGGCAGGCGTTGCCTACGGATGGGCGGGGAAAATCACGGGCAATCCGCTGGTGCAGCCCGCTCACGCACAGGAACTGCCCAAGGGCGGCATCCTGAAGATTTCAATGCGGGTGCCGAAGATCGACAGTCCACACACGTTTTCGTGGATTTACGACTCAAACATCACCCGGCAGGTTGTCGGCTACGTGACACGCAGCGGCGTAGACAATGTCACCAGGCCGCATCTGTGTTCGGGCTGGGTAGCGTCCGAAGTCCTCAAGACCTGGACCTTCACCGTGGCTGACATGAAGTGGCATGACGGCAGGCCGCTCACCGCCGAGGACTTCGCCTGGAACATCAAGCGCTGCCTCGATGCGTCCGTCGGCTCCTCCGTGGTCGGACTCATGAAAGGTTATATGCTCAATGAGATCGACACCGACAAGAAGGACGAGGCCGGCAATGTTGTCAAGACAACCGAGCTGTGGGATGCAAGCGCCATCGAGGTGAAGGACGAAAAGACGCTCGTCCTCAATCTCAAGGAGGCCCAGGTCGCGGTTCCAGAACATCTGTTCCACTACCCAATGCAGATTCTGGATCCGGCCGAGAAGGGGGTTTTTGGTGTCGGCTCGAATGGCGTCATGCCGTTTGACCTCGCCGAGCTCGAAGTGGGCCGGAAGGCAATCTTGAAACGCCGCGCCGATGGCAAGGCCCATCTCGATGAGGTGCATTTCATCGATCTTGGTGACAATCCGTCAGCAACGGCGGGAGCCATGAAGTCCAAGCAGGTCGATGGCCTATACGAGGGCGAAATCGAGCAATTCGATATCTACAAGGCCATGGATCATTTGGAGATGTATTACGTCACAACGGCCGGCACGGCAGTTGTGCGCATGCGTTCCGACTCCGATCCCTGGAAGGATCCGAAAGTGCGTAAGGCCCTGCGCTTGGCAACAGACGCGGCGAAGACCAACGCCATCGCCGCCGGCGAGTTGGGCACGGTGGCCGAACATCATCATGTTTGTCCCGTTCATCCTGACTACAAGCAAATTGGTGAGCTCGCGCGCGATGTCGAAAAGGCAAAAGCGCTTCTCACCGAGGCGGGTCATCCGGATGGCATCGATGTCGAAATAAACTGCAAGCCGGAGCCGGCCTGGGAAGTCAAGTCGGTCGAAGCCATGGTCGAGCAATGGAAGGAAGCAGGTATCAGAGCCAAGATCGCCGTGCTGCCGTCGAACAAGTTCTGGGAAGTCTGGGACAAGGTGCCGTTCGGTTTCACGTCCTGGGCGCACAGGCCCTTGGGTTTCATGGTGCTGAGTCTTGCCTATCGTACCGGTGTGCCCTGGAATGAGTCGGCTTACTCGAATGCAAAGTTCGACGAACTACTGACCAAGGCGGAAGGTACTCTCGATGTCGAAGCGCGCCGCGAGCTGATCGGTGAACTGGAAGCCATCATGCACGAAGACGGGCCGATCTCACAGTCCACTTGGCGCAAGTACTACACGCCAATGGACAAGAAGGTGAAAGGTTTCGAGCTTCACCCGACACGCTACTTCTTCTGCGAAGATTACGCGGTTGAAGCCTGATAATTCCTGAACTACCTGGTGAACTTGCGCCCTCCCGTTGCTTCGGGAGGGCGTCTTTCATGGAATGGGCCGAAGAATGAGCCGGGACAACAGGCCTCAACGCGGGCAACGCGGCGTCCAGGGGCTGAAGCAGCTTCCCTGGCGCGAGGTGCGCAATCCCTATCCACCTGTCGCGGTGTTGAGCGCCGATCATATCGAAACCATTCACCATGCCTCGCTTCGAATTCTGGAAGAGATCGGCATGCGCATTCTCGACCGGACGGCTCGCGATATTTGGGCCAGCGCGGGCGCTACGGTCGATCAGACGAGCATGATGGTCCGGTTCGATCGCGGGTTGATCGAGCAAACAGTTGCGCTGGCGCCCGCCGAATTCACGCTGCATGCGCGCAATCCCGCCAGGAACGTGACTGTCGGCGGTAATCGAATCCTGTTCAGTTCGGTCGGCGGGCCACCCTATTGCAGCGACCTCGATCGCGGACGGCGGAGCGGGACCTACAGCGAAATGTGCGACTTCATCCGCATCGTTCAGAGCCTCAACATCATCCATCAGGAAGGCGGTGGGCCCTTCGAACCAATGGATCTGCCGGCGGACACCCGGTATCTGGACATGTATTACGCCGAGATCACGCTTCTCGACAAGACTTGGAAACCCTCGGCGCTGGGCCATGATCGGGCAGCCGACGCCATCGATATGGCTTGCATCGCGCTCGGTACCGACCGGGTGGGACTGGCGGCGCGCCCTGCCCTGACGGCGACGATCAATACCAACTCGCCGCTGCAGCTCGATGTTCCAATGGCGGAAGGGTTGATCGAGATGGCGCGGGCCCGCCAGCCGGTGGTGGTGACCCCGTTCACCCTATCGGGCGCCATGTGCCCGGCGACGATTGCCGGGGCGCTGGTCCAGCAGAATGCCGAGGCGCTGGCCACGATTGCGCTGACGCAACTGGTC
>JACMJT010000054.1 GCA_014380505.1 Hyphomicrobiales bacterium
CGGACACATTTCATCCTCCGCCGCAAGTATCGTAGAAGCCGTATCGCGAAAATCTGATGACAAGCGCCAATACCGGCACCACATAGGCGCTGCACCACCAACTCCGCGGCCTATAAAATCTTTACAGGAATTCACCCCATGACCAGTCCAGCCAACGGCCTGACCCTCGTCAGCTTCGACCTTTGCCCCTATGTCCAGCGCGCCGCCATAGCGCTCGCCGAAAAGGGTGCTGCCTTCGAGCGCGTCAACATCGATCTCGCCAACAAGCCCGCGTGGTTCATGGCGATCTCGCCCCTTGGCAAGGTTCCGCTCCTCAAGGTGGGAGATGACGTTATCTTCGAGTCGACCGTCATCGTCGAGTATCTGGAAGATACGCTTGGCCCAGCGCTCCATCCCGCCGATCCGTTGCAGCGGGCCAAGCACCGCGCCTTCATGGAATTTGGTTCATCGATCCTGTCCGATATCTGGATTATCGAGACGACCGCGGATACGGTCACCTTCGAAGCAAAGCGTAAGCTCGTCGCCGAGAAATTCGCCCACGTTGAAACCATGCTAGGCTCTGGACCGTTCTTCAACGGCAGCGCTTTCAGCCTCGTCGACTGCGTCTTCGCACCCGCCTTCCGCTACTTCGACGTCTTCGATCGCTATGCCGATTTGCAGGTGTTTGAAGGTTTGCCCAAGGTCATGGCGTGGCGCAAGGCGCTCGCCGGCAGGCCTTCCGTGCGCCGGGCCGTTCCCCCGGACTACGCAGACCTTCTCACGGCGTTCCTGCTGAAACAGAACGGCGTCCTGGCCGGGATGATGACAGAAACCGGATCAAAGCGCGCTTCGGCATAAGGCGCTCGACGACCGTGCGGCGTGCGAGTATCTGGAGAAGGTGGCAGCCGAGCTTAACCTTCCAGCTACTGATCCGGTCCGCTATGGCGTCGAAGCCATCGTCGATGCACTGGAGCGCGCCTATCCCAGGCGAGACGTATCATGCCTCGCCTGAGCGTGGCGGAGGAACGATTCCCCATCGCCGGACGCTTCACGATCTCGCGTGGCAGCCGCACGGAAGCCGTGGTCGTGACCGCGGCGATTGCCGAAGATAATATCGCAGGCCGGGGCGAATGCGTGCCCTATGCGCGCTATGGGGAAACCGTCGAAGGAGTCCGCGACTTGATCGCCGCGCAAGCCGGCGCCATCGCCCAAGGTGCCACGCGCCGCGATCTGGCTCGATTGTTGCCTGCGGGCGCCGCACGCAATGCCCTCGATTGCGCTCTGTGGAATTTGGAGGCCAAGCGCGCCGGAAAGCCCGTCTGGGAAATCGCCAATCTGCCGCGGCCCCTGCCCGTCATCACAGCCTACACATTGAGCTTGGGAACTCCCGATGAAATGGAGGCGGCGGCGCGCCGTGAAAATTCCCGCCCGCTTCTGAAAATAAAACTGGGTGGCGAGGGCGATGACGAGAGGATTGCCGCCGTCAGGCGTAGCGCTCCGCAAGCGACCCTCATCGCCGATGCCAATGAAGCCTGGAGCGAAGCCACTTTTCAGAACAATATGAAAGCCTGCGAGCGCGCGGGGGTAAAGCTCATCGAACAGCCCTTCCCCGCCGATCAAGACGGACTTCTTTTGGAGATCAAAAGCACAATCCCCATCTGCGCCGATGAAAGCGTCCATGATGCAGCGAGCCTCGATGGCATCGCCGCCCGCTATCAAATGATCAACATCAAGCTGGACAAGACCGGCGGCCTGACAGAGGCCCTGAAGCTGGCCCAGGCCGCCCGGGCGAAGGGCCTGGGCATCATGGTTGGCTGCATGGTGGGAACGTCCCTTGCCATGGCTCCCGCCATGCTGCTCGCAGGCTTCGCCCAATACATCGACCTCGACGGCCCCCTGCTCCTGGCCCGCGACCGGGATCCCGGCCTGCGTTTCGAAGGCAGTCAAATTCATCCGCCAACGGCGGAACTTTGGGGATAATGGTAGCGGGAGAGGGAGTTGAACCCCCTAAGCCCCATACTGCTTGGAAGAACTGGCCAAATAAAAACCTGGGATGATATTTCGGCATGAGCGCATTTTGGGAAAGATTCCGGCGTGACTGGCTAGCCGTCTTCGGGCTGGTGACCATTGCGGTGCTCGTTGCTGCGGCTTTATTGGCACCCTGGTTTGCGCCCTATGATCCCTCGGAGCAGTTTTTTGACGGCCTCACCCTGGAAGGTGCCCCGTTGCCTCCGGGCGAGCGGTTCTGGTTCGGCACCGACACCAATGGCCGCGATCAGTTCTCCCGCCTGCTCTACGGCGCGCGCACCTCGCTGCTCATCGGCATTGTTGCCAATGGCATCGCAGTGCTGATCGGCACCACGCTTGGCCTGGTGGCAGGTTATGTGCGTGGCTTCCTGGGTGCCGCCATCATGCGGTTTACCGATTTGATGATGGCCTTTCCGGCCCTGCTTCTGGCCATCGCGCTGGCGGCTATTCTCAAGCCCGGCCTCAACATCGTCATTCTGGTGATCGCCCTGGTGAACTGGGTGCAGATCGCCCGGGTGATCTACACGGAAACCGTTGGATTGTCGGAGCGCGAATATATCGAGGCGGCGCGCGCCATGGGAGCTGGAACGGCACGCATTCTTCTGCGTCACCTGCTGCCCCATCTCGTGCCCACCGTCATCGTCTATGCAACGCTCGGCATCGCCACCACCGTGCTGCTCGAATCCATGCTCTCCTTTCTTGGCCGCGGCGTGCAGCCGCCCACCCCCGCCTGGGGCATGATGATCTTCGAGAGCCAGTCCTATTTCCTCAATGCCCCGTGGCTGGTGTTCATACCGGGGGCCGCCATCCTCATTCTGGCTCTCGCCTTCAATCTCGTAGGCGATGGCTTGCGCGACACACTCGACCCCACCCAAAGAGGGCGCGGCTGATGCTGACCTATCTTGCCAAGCGCCTCGCCGCATCGCTGGTGATTCTCCTCGGTGTCAGCATGGTGACCTTCGGCTTGACCTTCATGATTCCAGCCGACCCCGTGGCCATGATTGCCGGGCGCAATTCAACACCGGAGGTGCGCGAACAGATCCGTCACCAGCTCGGCCTCGACCGCCCGCTGCCCGAACAATACGTCCTTTATCTCGGCCGCCTCGTGCAAGGCGATCTCGGCAAGTCCTATGCCCGGAAATCCGATGTGGGCGAACTCATCGCCTCTCGCCTGCCGCCAACCCTGTTGCTCATGTTTGCCGCCATCGTGGCGGAACTGCTGATCGGCTTGCCCGCCGGCATCTTCGCCGCCAGCCGCCGCGGCCGCCTTGGCGACAAGATCGCCATGACGTTGTCCTTCGTCAGCGTCTCCACCCCGCAATTCGTGTTGGGCCTGACGCTTATCTATCTTTTCGCCTATCTGCTGAGCTGGTTCCCGCTAGGAGGTTACGGCACTTTCTCGCACCTGATCCTGCCGGCGCTAACTCTAGGCCTCGCAGGTGGCGGTTGGTATTCCCGCATGATGCGTTCATCGATGATCGAGGTGTTGCGCAACGACTAAATCCGCACCGCCAGCGACAAGGGCATGCCGGAGTGGCGGGTGATCCTCAAACATGGACTGCGCAACGCCATCCTGCCCATCATCGCCATGATCGGCCTTGATGTCGGAATTTTCATGTCGGGGGTGGTCGTGGTCGAGAATGTCTTCGGCTGGCCCGGCATCGGCCAGCTCATGTGGCAGGCCATCCAGTCCCTTGATATTCCGATTATCATGGGTGTGACAACGGTTGCCGCTTGTTTCATCGTCATCGGAAACCTCATAGCCGACATGATTTCGCCGCTCATTGACCCGCGCATCAGCTTGCGCTGATATGGCCCACAGGCACGTTCCATCAGGGAGAAAACGCATGAAACGCCTATTGATTTCGGCAGCGGCCCTCGCACTCTTCTTCGCAGCGCCCTCAGCCTTAGCAGCCTCGCCCAAACAGGGCGGTGCCGCGACAATCACCTTCAACAACGACCTGACCACGCTTGATCCCCACGTCGGCTACGACTGGCAGAACTGGTCGGTCATCAAATCGATTTTCGACGGCCTCATGGACTATAAGCCGGGCACCACGGAACTCGAGCCCGATCTCGCCGAAAGCTACACGGTCTCGGATGACGGCCTCACCTACACCTTCAAGTTGCGTGACGGCGTCAAATTTCACAATGGCCGGGCCATGACCTCGGCCGATGTCAAATATTCCTTCGAGCGCGCCGTCAATCCCGCCACCCAAAGCCCCGGCGGCGGTTATTTCGGCATGATCGCTGGATATGATGATGTGGCCGGCGGCAAAGCCACCGAACTTTCCGGCATCGCCACGCCCGACGACAAGACTGTTGTTTTCACCCTCTCCCGCGCCGATGCCACGTTCCTCCATCTCATGGCCATCAACTTCGGCTACATCGTTCCCAAGGAAGACGTTGAGGCGGCAGGAGCCGATTGGGGCAAGAAGCCGGTCGGCACCGGCGCTTTCAAGTTCGTCGAATGGGTGCCGGGCCAGAACATCAAGCTCGAGCGCAACAAGGATTATTTCCGCGCCGGTGTGCCCTCTCTCGACAACATCACCTTTGAATTCGGTCAGGATCCAACCGTCGCCGTGCTCCGCCTCAAGAAGGGCGAGATCGACATCGTGGGCGACGGTATTCCCCCGGCCCAGTTCACCGAACTCATGGCCGATATCGCCAATAAGGATTTGATCGCCGAGGGCAACCAGTTGCACACGGGCTACGTCACCATGAACGTGACGCAACCGCCCTTCGACAATGTCAAAGTGCGCCAGGCCGTCAACATGGCGATCAACAAGGAACGGATCGTGCGCCTGATCAACAACCGGGCCTCTGGGGCAAGCCAAGCCTTGCCGCCCGCCATGCCCGGCTACAATGAGGAGAACAAGGGTTACGCCTACGATCCGGAAGGGGCGAAAAAACTTTTGGCCGAGGCAGGCGCTAGCGAGATCACGACTGAACTCTACACCATGAACGTCGATCCCAATCCGCGCATTGCCCAGGCGATCCAACAGGATTTGGCAGCCATCGGCATCAAGGCGGAGATCCGTTCTCTGGCCCAGGCCGAAGTGATTGCGGCCGGTGGCTCCGGCAAGGCGCCGATGATCTGGTCCGGCGGCATGGCCTGGATCGCCGACTTCCCGGATCCCGCCAATTTCTATTACGGCATTCTGGGTTGCGCAGGCGCAGTCGAAGGCGGCTGGAACTGGGCGAAATATTGCAACAAGGATCTCGATGCCCGCGCCGCCAAGGCCGATGCCATGGCGAAAGAAGGCGACAAGGAAGCCCGCACCGCGGAATGGAAAGCAATTTTCGACGAGGTCCTGAAGGATGCGCCCTGGGCGCCGGTGTTCAACGAGAAACGCTTCACCTATCACTCCGATCGTCTTGGCGGCGATCCGTCGCTGTTCACCGATCCCATCCATATTCCGGTGAACTACGACTACATCTTCGCCAAGGATGCGCAGTAGCCTCACTCCTCCTTGCTGTCACCCTGGCGAAAGCCAGGGTCCATGGAGCGGAAAAGTTTGATGCGCGACGAAAAATCTCCCGCAGTCTATATTCTTGCCAGCCAGCGCAAGGGCACGCTCTATATCGGCGTCACAAGCGCTCTATGGAATCGCACAGCATCGCACAAGGACGGCACGATTCCCGGCTTCACTCGTAAATACGGGGTCAAGACGCTGGTGTGGTACGAACATCATCACAGCATGGAGGATGCGATCAAACGCGAAAAACAGGTGAAGGTCTGGAAGCGCGATTGGAAGGTCGAGTTGATCGAAAGGTTTAATCCCGGCTGGCGGGATTTGCATGATGAGATCGATCCCGTCGCAACGCTCGCGCCTATGAAGACGTAGGCTGACGTTTTTTTCTTATCCGTCACCCTGGCGAAAGCCAGGGTCCATTTCTAACATGGATTCCAGCTTTCGCTGGAATGACGGAACCTAAAAAGTATAGGCTCTTAATCCATGCACAAGCACACCATTCACCAGTGCCACTACGGCTGGAACCGGGATAACCCTCCCGTCGCCCGAGTGGCATCCGGCGAGACGCTTGAATTTAATCCACTCGATTCCTCCGGCGGACAACTGACACCCAAATCGAAGGTTGCCGATATTGCCACCCTCGATTTCGGCAAGGTCAATCCGGTGGCGGGGCCGGTGTATGTGGAAGGGGCCGAACCCGGCGATGCTATCAAGGTGACGCTCCTGCACTTCGCCCCTTCCGGCTGGGGTTGGACCGCCAGTATCCCGGGCTTCGGCTTGCTGGCCGATCAATTCAAGGACGCAGCGCTCCATATCTGGAAATACGATGCGGGAACCCTGTCGCCCGCCATGTATGGTCCCGGCGGCCGTGTGCCGTTGAAACCCTTCTGCGGCACCATCGGCCTGGCTCCCGCCGAAGCGGGCCTTCATTCCATTGTTCCGCCCCGCCGCGTGGGCGGCAATATGGACATCCGCGACATGGCGGCGGGGACTGAACTTTATCTCCCGGTGGAGGTAGCGGGCGGCCTGTTCAGCGTCGGCGATACCCATGCCTCCCAGGGTGACGGCGAAGTCTGCGGCACCGCCATCGAAAGCCCCTGCTCGCTTGCCGCCAAATTCGATCTCATCAAGAACGCCAATCTCGCCTTCCCCAGATTCACAACACCAGGACCGGTTTCGCGCCATCTGGATATAAAAGGCTACGAGGTGACAACCGGCATAGCGCCCGATCTCATGGCCGGAGCGAAAGCCGCCGTCTCCGGCATGATCGATCTCCTGTCCAAACGCTACAACATGAGCGCGGTCGACGCTTACATGCTATGCAGCGTGTGCGGCGATCTCCGCATCAGCGAGATCGTCGATATTCCAAACTGGGTCGTCTCCTTCTATTTCCCGCGTGTCGTCTTCGAATGACGAATGGGCCTCTGCTCGCTGTCGAAGGATTGACTGTCGGCTTCAACACGGAACAGGGCTGGGTTCGCGTTGTCGAGGATGTGAGCTTCGAACTTGCGCCGGGAGAAATGCTGGGCCTTGTGGGTGAATCGGGCTGCGGCAAGAGCGTCACCGCCCAAACGATCATGCGCCTCCTGCCGTCACCTCCCGCCCGTATCGACAGCGGGCGCATCGTGTTCGAAGGCGAAGATTTGGCGGCGGCACCCGAATCCCGCATGCGCAAAATCCGGGGCAACCGCATCGGCATGATCTTTCAGGAACCGATGACCAGTCTCAATCCCACCCAACGCATCGGCCGACAGATCGCAGTAGTCCTGTCTCTCCATCGCGCTATGGTCTGGGCCGGAGCAAATTGCATCGTAATCTATGTTCTGCAAAAGGTTGGC
>JACMJT010000055.1 GCA_014380505.1 Hyphomicrobiales bacterium
GGAGGGAGAAACTTTAGAAAAAGAAGCGCACTCATTCCCCTTACACCAGCCGGCTTTGATCGACGGCGGCGGCGATGAAAGAAGCGAACAACGGATGCGGCTCGAAGGGTTTTGATTTCAGTTCCGGGTGGTATTGGACGCCGATGAACCAGGGGTGGTCTGGGTATTCGATGGTTTCGGGCAAGAGGCCATCGGGGGACATGCCGGCGAAGAGCATGCCGGCCTTTTCCAACCGCGCGCGGTAGCGGGTGTTGACTTCGTAGCGGTGGCGGTGGCGCTCGGAGATGCGGGTGTCGCCGTAGATGTCGGCGATCTTGCTGCCGGGTTTGAGCGTTGCATCATAGGCGCCGAGGCGCATGGTGCCGCCGAGATCGCCGCCGGCTTTTCGGATTTCAAGTTCGTTGCCCTTCATCCATTCGGTCATGGTGCCGACGATGGGTTCCTTGGTTTCGCCGAATTCGGTGGAGCTGGCGTCGGTGATGCCGCAGAGGTTGCGGGCGGCTTCGATGCAGGCCATTTGCATGCCGAAGCAGATGCCGAAGAAGGGCACCTCGCGGGTTCTGGCGAAGGCTGCGGCCTTGATCTTGCCTTCGGAACCGCGCTCGCCGAAACCGCCGGGAACCAGGATGCCGTGGACGCCTTCAAGATAAGGGGCTGGATCTTCCTTTTCGAAAATGTCCGACTCGATCCATTGCAGATTGACCTTCACCTTGTTGGCGATGCCGCCGTGGACGAGGGCTTCGTTGAGCGACTTATAGGCATCGCGGAGGCCGGTGTATTTGCCGACGACGGCGATCGTTACTTCGCCCTCGGGCTCGGCGATCCGGTGCATGATGTCCGTCCACTTGGACAGATCGGGGGCGTTGGCATCCTTGATGGCGAAGGCGTCGAGCACTTCCCGGTCGAGGCCTTCGGCGTGGTAGGCGCGGGGGACATCGTAAATGCTTTCGACATCGAGGGCCTGGACCACCGCTGACGTCCGCACATTGCAGAAGAGTGCGATCTTGCGGCGTTCGTTTTCGGGGATTTCGCGGTCGGCGCGGCAGAGAAGAATATCGGGCTGGATGCCGATGGAGCGCAGCTCCTTGACGGAGTGCTGGGTGGGCTTGGTTTTCACTTCGCCGGCCGTGGGGATGTAGGGGAGCAGCGTGAGATGGATATAGATGCAGGAGCCGCGGGGCTGCTCCTGGCCGAACTGGCGGATGGCCTCGAAGAACGGCAGGCCTTCGATGTCGCCCACGGTGCCGCCGATTTCCACCAGCACGAAATCGAACTCCTCGTTGCCGGTGCGGATGAAATCCTTGATGGCGTCGGTCACATGGGGAATGACCTGGACGGTGCCGCCGAGGAAATCGCCGCGGCGCTCCTTGGCGATGATGTCCTGGTAGATGCGCCCCGTGGTGATGTTGTCCTGCTTGTTGGCGTGGCGGCCGGTGAAGCGCTCGTAGTGGCCGAGGTCGAGGTCGGTTTCCGCGCCATCGTCGGTAACGAAGACCTCGCCATGCTGGTAGGGGCTCATGGTGCCGGGATCGACGTTGAGATAGGGGTCGAGCTTGCGGAGCCGGACGGAAAAGCCGCGGGCCTGGAGGAGCGCGCCCAGTGCTGCCGATGCCAAACCCTTGCCAAGTGAGGAGACCACGCCGCCAGTGATGAAAATATACCGCGCCATGGGACTTCACCCTACCTCATGATTCGTGGCCCGGAAAAGCTATTTTTCCGGGGAAGCTGTGGAGAAACGCCTCACGATTACTGGCTGACCGGAACCTTGGGCTCGGGCAATTGCGGGAGAATGGCGCCGCCGGAGCTGTCACCGCCGTCAACGGGAACCGCGCTGTCCTGGGACTGGGTCTGGGAGGCGCCACCGCCGAACACCGAGCCATCGTCCGTGCGCCTGGTGGCCAGCACCGTGAGCGTGATCGATGTGGCGAAAAATGCGACCGCCAGATAGGCCGTGGTGCGGGTCAAGGCACTGCCGACGCCGCGGGAGGAAAACAAGTTGCCGCCGCCTCCCCCGCCGCCACCGCCGATGCCAAGGGCGCCGCCCTCGGACCGCTGGAGCAGCACCACGCCGATAAGGCCAAGGGCTATGATGAGATGGGCGACGAGAAGGACGGTTTGCATGGCGTTTCCGGGCTGGCTTTCGATTTGCGGCTGGCTTTAGCCGCTTCATGTGGGGATGGCAAGGCGGCGGGGAAAGGGGGCGGATATCTTGACAGGATTGGGATGCGGGGCCACGTTTTCTCCGACCTCAGTAAAGGAGATGTCAGGTGAGGGCCGGCGCCGTCGTTCTGCTGCTCGCATTCGTGTTGACCGCCAGCGCGGCGAAGGCCGATCCGTTTTATGAGTGCGAGCGGAAGCTAAGCATTCAGGGCTGCACGGAGGTTATCGAACAGAACGAATTCAGCTTCGAACAGAAAAGACGGGCGTTCTACAATCGGGGCTATGCCCACGAAGCGCAA
>JACMJT010000007.1 GCA_014380505.1 Hyphomicrobiales bacterium
CACGCCCTTTACGGCCTCAAAACGCCCGCAGTTCTAACTGTCTTCGAACATCCAGGGTACAACTCACCTTTAAGCCCAGGAGCCTTCGCCGCCGCCCGGGCTTACATGCAGCTTCGCCGTCAAAAGGTAACTTGGGGCCTCCATGTCGATGATTTCATGGCCCTCTGGAATTCGGTGCTCGGGCCTGGAAATATCCAGCTCCTGCCATATCCGACGGCGGGAAAGCCCCGTCTCCACAAGCCCTCCAAGCCCCTGCGCATAGGATTTGCAGGAGCTTTCCGGCCAGAACGCTGCAGTGATCTTATGGTGCCGCTCATCCAGCGCCTTCTCGACAGGGGCTTTGCAGTGACCCTGCAGGATAGCTGGAATTCCGTGCCGGACTTCACCCATGACCGGCTGGAACGATTTGAATACCTTCAGGACATAACGCCGGTGATTGCCGCTTGCGATCTTGTCATTTGGCCGGCGATGGCAGAGCACTATTTGCGCCGTCCGTCGGGCATCGTTGCCGAATCGATCGCCTGTGGCGTCCCCCTTGTCATGTCTTCTGCCTGCTATCCAGCCGAAATGGCCATCACCCAGGGAGCGGCGGTCTTTTTCCAGCGTCCCTCTGTTGAGGAAATTCTCGAAGCCGTGGACCAGGCAGCGGCACGGCTCGAGCCATTGCGGAAGAAAGCCCAGCTTTGCGCCAAACGCTGGAACAGAAAGCATGGCCTTGAAAGGCTGGCGGATCGAATTTTCGAATTGGCCGGCGTGGATTGAACTAGTCATCCCGCCGATAGCTGATCACGCTCAAATAGCGCGCCGGAAGCTTTTTCAGCTCCTCCGGCCCATGGGGCACGTCGGCGTCGAAAAACAGCGTGTCGCCGGGGTGCATGTCATAGGTCTTGTCGCCATGGCGGTACACCACATTGCCCTCCAGCATGTAGAGCATCTCAAGCCCGCCATGCTGGAAGGTGGGGAACACGTCCGACTGGGCCGTTAGCGTGATCATGTAGGGCTCGACCATGACCGCCCCGTGCGGGCTGTGGCCCAGCAACTGGTACTGGTGGCCCGCCCGCGTGCCCCGCCGTTCAATGGTCAGGCCCTGCCCGGCTTTCACGAAAGACGCATCCCTGATTTCCTCAAAGCCGCGAAACAGCGCGGTGACCGGCACCTGCAAGGCCTTGCCAAGGGCCTGCAGCGAGGCGAGCGATGGCGAGGTGGCGCCATTCTCAATCTTCGACAGCATGCCGGCCGACATGTCCGCCGCCTTGGCCAGTTCCGAAATGGTGATGCCGAGTTTTTCACGGAACCCGCGCACTTCGCGCCCGATGGCTTCCTCCAAAAGCTTGCCCCGCGCCGCCGCACCAAGATGCGGTTCCTGGTAAGGAAGTTTTGGCGCGCCCTTCTTGGCCGTCGGCTTTTTTGGTGATGGATTTTTCATCAGCTCCCCTCGTTAAGCACTAACCCGAAGCCCATATCCGGGCAAGTCCCGCCTTGCCTTTGCGTAAAGACACCGCCATAAACCCGCCCGAACAAGGATAGCGTAATGCCGCAGGCCCCTGCCCTCAAGAAATTGACCCACCTCGAACGCCTCGAGGCGGA
>JACMJT010000441.1 GCA_014380505.1 Hyphomicrobiales bacterium
CCATCGATGTCATGTGGGGCCATCACCCCACCTTCGGGTCCGATTTGTTGGCAGGCCCGGTGGAGATTACTGCCGGCACGCGGCACGTGACCGTTGATGATACTTACGACCCTGCTGCCAATCCTCTGCGTCCCGGTGCCACCGGAACCTGGCCCATCGTTGCCGGAAAAATCGGACCCGTTGATCTCAGCCGGCCTGAGGGAATTCCCACCGCCATGGCCTATCTGCATGATTTTGATGCGGCATGGGTCGCCATGCGCCGCATGGACAATGCCATCGCGATTGCACTGTCCTGGGACGCTGCACACTTTCCCTGCGCCTGGCTCTGGTTCGAGTTGGGCGGCACCATGGAAGCTCCATGGCATGGGCGCGGGCGCGTAATCGGCATCGAGCCAAATTCCACCCGGCCCGGCATGGGCTTGGCCAATGCCAAGCGCCTCGGCAGTTCTCTATTGCGGCTGCATCCCGGCGAGGAAATTTCCACCACGCTTCACTTGCATGTCTTCCGGCCAACTGGCGCTATTACGGCGGTTGATGGCAACGGCAGGGCAACTCATTCAGTTGGTTGACGGAGCAAAGGCTTGGCCCTCCGCATCGAACAAGTGGCAATCCTTGGCCGCAAGTCCAACCTTCATTTCGTCGCCGGGCTTCACCACCACATCGCCCGCCGCATGCACCGCAAATTCATTGCTCCCCGGAACCTCGAGATAAACATAGGTTTCATTGCCGAGACGCTCCACGGCGAAAACTTTTCCGGTCAGAACCGCATCGCCCTGCCCCGCCGGATCCAAAGCTTCGGGCCGGATACCAAGGGTAACAGGCGCACCCACCACGGCCTTGCCCGGCTTGCGCCGCACGGTCACCGTCTTGCCATCGCCGATTGTCACGCTGATCGTATCGCTTGTGGCCGCAGCAATCGAACCGGCCAGGAAATTCATTGCCGGCGAACCAATAAAGCCCGCCACGAAGCGGTTGCGCGGGTGGTGATAGAGATCAAGCGGCCGCCCGATCTGCTCCACGCGGCCCTGGTTCAACACCACGATCTTGTCGGCCATCGTCATCGCCTCGACCTGGTCATGGGTGACATAGATCATTGTGGCGCGAAGCTGGCGGTGCAGGCGCGTAAGCTCCACCCGCATCTGCACCCGGAGCTTGGCATCGAGATTGGACAGGGGCTCGTCGAAGAGGAATACCTTGGGCTCGCGCACAATGGCCCTGCCGATGGCCACGCGCTGCCGCTGGCCGCCCGAAAGCTCCCGTGGCCTGCGCCCGAGAATTTCGGAAATCTGCAGGATGTTCGCCGCCTTTTGCACGCGTTCCTTTATTTCCGCCGTGCTGGTCTTGGCGATGCGCAGGCCAAAGGCCATGTTCTCGAAAACCGTCATGTGCGGATAAAGCGCGTAGTTCTGGAACACCATCGCAATCCCGCGCTCGGCGGCGGGCAGCCGGTCAACCCTTATGCCGCCGATATGGATGCTGCCGCTGTGCAGCTCTTCCAGGCCGGCGATCATCCGCAGCAGCGTGGACTTGCCGCAGCCCGAGGGGCCGACAAAAACCGTGAACTCTTCCTTCTCTATCTTGAGATCGATGCCATGGATGATTTCGGTATCGCCGAAACGCTTGACCACCCCGTCCAGTTCAACATAACTCATCTGACATCCGACCTGGATTTAGCGCTTAAAAGACTTCCGGTATTATGGACCATTGTCTGCGAAATTGGAATAGACTATCGTGGTAATCCACCTGACTTGAATGCGGAGAAGCCCGTTTTGAAAGCGCCCCGCCGGACCGGCAAAGCGGCCACAAAGGAAGAGGACAGCGGCTCGCGCAGCGTGCGGCGTGCTCTCGATATTTTCGAACTAATGCTCCAGCGCGGCGAACCCGTCACCGTGGCACAGATCATCACCGAGCTCTCAATCCCGAAATCGACAGCCTACGAACTCGTCCGCACCCTGTCGGAAGGCAACTACATCACCTCATCCGGGAAAGGCAGCGCCCTGTTTCTCGGCCGCCGGCTGTTTGAGCTTGGCATGGCCTATCGCAGCAATGTCAGTCTCCTGCGCGACGGCAGCCAGATTGCCGAGGAGCTGCGCAATGAAACGGGTGAAACGGTTCAGCTCTCGGTGCTTGAAAATGACCTGATGATGGTGATCCTCAAGGAAGAAGGCATTCGCCAGTTGCGCATTATCAGCAATGTCGGTTCCCGCGTACCGGTGAACTGGGCGGCCGCCGGCCGCCTGCTGGTGTCCGACATGGATGACAAGGCCTTGACCGCTCTCCTGACCGCGACCGTTCTTCCCGCCCCTACCGGCAAGGCCACGACCGATATCAAGAAACTCATCGCCCAGATCCGGCGCTTCCGCCGCCAGGGCTATGCCACGGAACTTAACGAGGCCAACGAACATGCTGGCTGCGTGGCGGCCCCGGTGATCGATGCGTCTGGCCACTGCATTGCGGCCTTGAGCATCGTGGCGCCTGAGCAGCGCATGATGAAGAGCAACCGCGATAGCCTGATCGCCAGCGTGATTGCCGCCGCGGAAAAACTTTCCCGGAGGCTCGGCTGACTACTGTTCACCACACCAGACACCAATAACAAGTTGTTGACGCGGAAATTACGGTGAAGGGCAAAGTCCTGTGTCGCACGCCCAAGCTATAAGGATAGGGAGTGGCAATGCAGGCATGTTCGGCACCGCCCTGCTCTTCTCGCGCCTGTAGACTCCTGTCTTAAAGAGGGCGGCGGCGGACCCGCAGAATATGCCACTCGATTTCTTCCCGCAGAGCCTGCACATCGCCGGCGGCGAGAAGATCGCGCAGGCGGCGGTGCTGTGGCGCCATGACCTTGGCGTCGCGCTCATCGCGAATCTCGTGGCCAAAAATAATGAACACGTGGCGGGCCAAGGTCTCCCACAGGATCTGCACGATTTCATTCCCCGACACCCGGCAGATTTCACGGTGGAAACTGAGATCAGCCTTGCTGACTTCGATCCATTCCAGGCGCTCGGCTGAGAGTTCCATCGAAGCGATGATCCGGTCCAGTTCTGCAAACAGGCTTGGGTCCGATTGGTAAATGGGTGCGGCGGTGGAGAGTGCTATCTGCTCAAGGGCTATGCGCGATTCGCAAATC
>JACMJT010000442.1 GCA_014380505.1 Hyphomicrobiales bacterium
ATATAGTCCATGGGGCGAATGGGAGTCCCGTTTGGCATCGGGAATAGCACGGCAGCGGGCTTTGCCAAGAGGTGCAACGATTGAAACTGCGCTTGGCGCTCTTCCTCCGTCTGTCCATAGTGCCGCGATGAGTCGCTCCGCCGAAGTCCTCCCCGCCCCTGCGCCTTTCATGTTGTGGATCGGATTCGGCGCCATGTGCCTTGGCATGTTCATGGCGATCCTCGATATCCAGATCGTCATCACATCGCTTCCGATCATCCAGGAGGCGCTGGGCATCGGCGCCGAGCGCATGAGCTGGGTGCAGACGGCCTATCTCATCGCCGAAGTCATCGCCATACCGCTGACCGGGCTGCTCACGCGGGTTTTCACCCTGCGCTGGCTGTTCACCGGCGCCATCGCCGTCTTCACGCTTGCCTCCATCGGCTGCGCCTTCAGCACCGGTTTCGCGTCGTTGATCGCCTGGCGGGTCATGCAGGGCCTGGCGGGGGGCGTGCTCATCCCCCTGGTTTTCTCGGCGATTTTTCTTCTGTTCCAGCGAGGCTTCCAGCAGACGGTGGCCACCACCATGGGCGGCGTGCTTGCCGTGCTGGCGCCCGCCTTGGGTCCCATCACCGGCGGTCTTCTGACCGAGAATTTCTCCTGGCACTGGCTGTTTCTCATCAACATCATTCCCGGCATCGTCACTCTGGTGGCCGGGCTTGCATGCCTGCCGCGCGAGAAGCGGCAACTCAATCTTCTGCGGTCTCTCGACTGGGTGTCGCTCCTGTTCATCGCCTTGGGGCTTGGCGCGCTTGAGATCGGTCTGAAGGACGCTCCTGACCGGGGCTGGTGGTCCGGGCCGGTGCTGGGGCTTTTCGCACTCTTTGCTGTTTGTGGATGGGCGGCGGTGCGCAGGCCCCGGCCCGCCGTCGATTTCTCCCTGCTGCGCGACCGCAACTTAGCCTTCGGCTGCGGCATCAGTTTTATTCTGGGACTGGCCCTCTTCGGATCGGTTTATCTGATGCCGGTGTTTCTTGCGTTCGTGCGCAAGCATGGCCCCATCGACATTGGTATCATTATACTCGTGACCGGCATCGCCCAACTGCTGACGGCGCCTGTCGCTGTCTATCTCGACCGGCGGTATGACGCGCGGGCGCTGTCAACAATCGGTTTTGGCTGCTTTTGCCTGGGGCTTCTGATGAGCGCCAATCAGACGGTCACCACCGATTATGATGAGATGTACTGGCCGCAGGTGGTGCGGGGCGGGTTCGTTGCCTTGTGCATCCTGCCGCCGACGCGGTTTGCTCTTGGCTTTCTACCGCTGGAGCGGGTGAGCGATGGGAGCGGTCTCTATAATCTCTGCCGTAATTTGGGTGGCGCCATCGGCATCGCTTTGATCGACACGGTCATGTTCACGCGGGGGCCGCACCATGCCGGACAACTTACGGACCTCATCCGGGAGAACCCGGCGGAGGCGGCGACCCTCCTCGGCCTGACTATCGACGAGATGCCCGATCCCGGCGATGCCATGGGGCTCATTTCAATCATGGACGCCGTCCAGGACGCGAGCCTCACCATGGCTATCAACGAGGCTTGGCTGATGCTGGCCGTTCTGACCGCCTTTGCTCTTGTCCTGCTCTGGGCCATGGGGCCGATTCGAACCTCTCTCCCAGCCCCCAATCCGCAATCGCGAGGCGAATGACCGCCACCGCGCAGCCCGTGGGCGATGGTGTTAATATGTTGTTAACCAAATATATTTTCCGGATTCAGCGCTTACGGCCCTTGACCTCGCCAACGCCCGCCCCGAGTCGCTCCGGGCAACATTTTTCGCGTTGGGGGTAAGTCCACGAAACGCTTGAGCTTCCATCGAGAATCGTATGGAGTGACGGTTGTCCACAGAACCGACTTACCTGTGGACACAATATGTTGTGTTAATATTCTGGTAACACACTAGCTATTGACGGATTGGTTCGCCTGTTATAGCTTCGTCATCAAGGCTGAGGGGTAGAGGCAGAGGCTGCGGAACGGCTCCGTCTCGTGAAAGTAAACTCAAAATAGAAGCCAAAATTCCGGGGGGCGGCGCTTCGCGGATGGGAGTTGTGTGGTCAGACGCGGGGTACGGGCGCCTGTGGGCATTGTTGCGCTCACGGCAACGAAACAAGCGGGACGAGGGCAGCTATGAAAATCGAACGCCGTTACACCAAGGCCGGTCAGGACGCCTATGCCGAGATCGAATTCCGCAGGGCCACCAGCGAAATCAAGAACCCGGACGGATCCGTGGTGTTCCGCCTCGAGGGCATCGAAGTGCCGGCCTCCTGGAGCCAGGTCGCGGCCGACATTCTGGCGCAAAAGTATTTCCGCAAGGCGGGCGTTCCGGCGGCCCTGAAGCGTGTTGAAGAAACCAGCATTCCGTCATGGGCATGGCGCTCGGTTGCCGATGAAGCAGCCCTCGCCCTCTTGCCCGAAAAATCACGCATCGTGGGCGAACACAGCTCCAAGCAGGTGTTCGACCGCTTGGCCGGCACGTGGACCTATTGGGGCTTGAAGGGCGGCTATTTCAGCACGGAAGAGGACGCCCGCGCTTTTCACGATGAACTCGTCTTCATGCTCGCCACCCAGAAGTGTGCGCCCAACAGCCCCCAGTGGTTCAACACCGGGCTCCATTGGGCCTATGGCATCGATGGCCCAGGCCAGGGTCAC
>JACMJT010000443.1 GCA_014380505.1 Hyphomicrobiales bacterium
ATGGACGACGTTGTGGCGTTGATCGTGCCCTTTAAGCGGCCTGTATATGAAAAGGTGATCGCGGACTTCAGGCATCTGGGCGCATGAGGCGCAAGGGCAGGCGCCGCTGGGTCATTCCGCTCGTTGTGGTTGCCGCACTTGTGAGCGGTGCTACCTTTTTATTTCTGCGGTCGGATCATCCGCTGGTTGAATCGGCAAGATCGTTTCTGGTTTCGAGAATTTATGCGTTTCTGCACCTGGATAGAACATTTCCCGGCGAGAGCATTCAAGAAAGATTGCAAGGCAGGGGCTTCGCCGTCGGCGATCCCGTGGTCATCCGCATCTTCAAGGAGGAGAGCAAGCTCGAAATCTGGATGGAGAAACAGGGCCGCTTTCTGCTCGCCCTTACCTATGACATCTGCGCGTGGTCGGGCAAACTGGGTCCGAAGTTGCGCGAGGGGGACAATCAATCGCCGGAAGGCTTCTATCTTGCCTCTTCACGCCAACTCAATCCGCGCTCGAATTACCACCGGGCGATCAACATCGGATTTCCCAATGCATATGATCTGGAGCACGGCAGGACCGGCACTTATTTAATGATTCACGGCGCCTGCGTTTCCATCGGCTGCTATGCCATGACGGATGCCGTCGCCGACGATATTTTCAGAATTGTGGAAGGCGCACTGAATGCCGGGCAGGCGAGCGTTCCCATTCATATTCTCCCATTCCGCATGACGCCTGAGAATCTCGCCCGGCACAGGGGCAGCAACTGGGCGGATTTTTGGAACAATCTGGCCGAGGGCGACCGCATGTTTCTGCGCAGTGGCGCCCAGCCCCGCGTATCGGCCTGCCAGGGCCGCTATGTCTTTGGCGAGACCGATGCGTCCTGTAGGGCTATAACTTCGTGGCAATAAGCATGTTGAAGGAATGGATTGACATTGGCGCACGACTCGCCCATATGACGCCAATCGCGTTTGGCCACCCAAGGAATACGTGAGGCGCACATCCGGTGCTGCCGTTCTGGCCAAGGCGAAAATCCCGAACATTCCTTTCACGTGGGAAAGTTTAAGCGCAAGGCCCAGGCCAGTTCGCGAATAATCGCGTTTGGCCGCTTCGGACATGCCATGCGCTTTCCCCACTGTCCGATACGAAAGATATAACTTGGATTCCTTTAACGAACTGAATCTGTCGCAACCCATCCTCAAGGCCATCGCCTCGGAGGGTTACGGCAAGCCCACGCCGATCCAGGCGCGCGCTATTCCCGAACTTTTGGCGGGACGCGACCTTCTCGGCATCGCCCAGACGGGCACCGGCAAGACGGCTGCCTTCGCACTCCCCATGTTGGAGAGACTGGCTCAGAAGACCGAACGCCCGGCGCGAGGCACCTGCCGCGCTCTCATTCTCACGCCCACGCGCGAGCTTGCGGCCCAGATTGCCGAAAGCTTCAAGACCTATGGCCGCAACACGAAGGTGACGCGCGCCGTAGTCTATGGCGGTGTGTCGATCGGCAAGCAGATCGAGATCCTGCGCGGTGGCGTCGACGTCGTGGTGGCGACGCCGGGCCGTCTCGTCGATCTCATCGATCGCCGCGCCATCACCCTCAACAAGGTCGAAATCTTCGTCCTCGACGAAGTCGACCAGATGCTCGACCTGGGCTTCATCCATGCCATCCGCAAACTGACGGCGATGCTGCCGAAGGTGCGCCAGAACCTGTTCTTCTCGGCCACCATGCCGAAGGAAATCGCCGGACTCGCCTCCGCACTCCTGACCAATCCGGTGCGCGTCGAGGTCGCTCCTGTGGCAACCACCGTCGAGCAAGTGAACCAGAGCGTGATTCATGTCGATCCGGCAGCGAAGCTCAAGCTCCTAAGTGAACTTCTCAAAGACAACAACATGACGCGCACCCTGGTGTTCACCCGCACCAAACACGGCGCCGACAAGGTGATGAAGGGCCTCTCGGCTGCCGGCTTCACCGCCGCCGCAATTCATGGCAACAAGTCGCAAGCCAACCGCGAGAAGGCTTTGGCCGGATTCAAGAACGGCAAGATCCTG
>JACMJT010000444.1 GCA_014380505.1 Hyphomicrobiales bacterium
TGATGGCCGGCATGAACTGCTGGCGGTTTTTGAAAAAATCACGGGCCGTCATGGTGGCGGCGCGCTTGCCCTGCACGATGACCTGAGCGCCGGTGGTGGATTCGGGTTTCAGGAGCACCGGGTTCATGTGAACGGTGACAGGTTGCCGTGCCGCACGGGCCTGCAGGGCCTGGGCCCGGCCGATTTCGCCGCCATCACTGGTGACGGCGGCATTGTTGGACATGTTCTGCGGCTTGAAGGGCAGCACTTTCAATCCGCGTTTAGCAAAGGCGCGGCAGAGGCCGGCGGCCACGAGGGATTTCCCCACGTCGGAGCCGGTGCCCATGAGCATGAAGGCGCGAGGCTTCATGGCGCCTCACATATTATATGGGCGTAGGAGCCCATGACGTTGCCGCGCCTGAGACCGATGGGTCCCAGATCTTCGCCTGTGGCATCGCTCGCCTTGAACAGCCTATCGGCTTTGCCTTCGTTGGCGATTGACGAATAGTGAAACTCATGACCGCGCAACGGTTTTGTCCAAGGGCCACCGAGCGGCGAAAGCTGGCGATAGCCCAAATGCAGTTTGCGGGTGGCGAAGCTTGTGGTTAACGGCAGAAGGCCTGCCATGGGGTAAGATTGGCCCTTGGCGTCGATCAGGGCCTCGCCCAGAACCATGAAGCCGCCGCATTCGCCGTAAATGAGCGCTTTAGAGTTTCGCAGGCCGTCGAGAAACGTCTGGTTTTGAGATAGTAGGCCGGCGTGAAGCTCGGGATAGCCGCCGGGCAGGAAAACGGCATTGGCCCCTGCCTTCGGCGCTTCATCTTTCAGGGGAGAGAAGAGGGAGATTTCCGCCCCCGCCTTTTTCCAACCTTGCAAGATGTGGGGATAGGTGAAACTGAAGGCTACGTCGTCGGCGACGGCTATTTTCTGGCCGAGCGGGGGCAGGACCGGGCCGGAAAGTGATTCGGGGAGGCCTTCCGTGCCAAGCGTTAATAACTTGTCAAGTTTTGTTTCACGTGCAACGGCTAAGCTTGTGGTTTCAATAAACAATTCAAGCTCTTGATTCTCCTGCGCTTGCACCAATCCAAGGTGCCTTGAGGGCCAGTTGAGTGAGTCACTGCGCCGCATCAGGCCGAGGATGGGCACGCCGATCGTGGCGAGAGCTGTGGTCAGAATGGCGGCGTGCTTGTCGCTGGCCACCCGGTTCAAAATTAACCCTGCGAAGGTGAGGCCCTTGCGATGGTTAAGGAAACCTTCCGCAAGGGCGGCGATGGATTGGCCCTGGTGGCCGGAATCGAGAACCAGGACGATGGGCAGCCCCATATCTTGCGCCAGATCGGCGGTGGAGCCCTTGGCACCCTGGGGGCCATCGAACAGCCCCATGACGCCTTCGACGATGACGAGGTCCGCGTCATGGTTAAGATCGGTTAAGAGGCTGGCTACGACCTCGTGCTTCATGGCCCATGGATCGAGGTTGAGGCAGGGCCTGCCGCTGGCGGCTTCGTGGAAGCGTGGATCGATATGGTCGGGGCCGACCTTTGCCGAGGCCACGCTAAGTCCTTGATTCCGGAAAGCGCGGAGCAGGCCAAGGGTGAGCATGGTCTTGCCGCTGCCCGAAGATGGGGCCGCAACGACGAAGGCCTTAGCCAATGGCATTCTCCCGGAGCGCCGGGGTGTACCAATCCAGCATTTCGCGCCAATCGGAGGCATGACCCA
>JACMJT010000445.1 GCA_014380505.1 Hyphomicrobiales bacterium
AGCGCGTGTTTCAGGCGGGACCGGCGCCCGGCCCCATCTCGTTCAAGGGGGTGTGTCTCGGGGTTCCGATCTGCGAGGACATCTGGAGCGAGGAAACCTGCGAGACACTGGCTGAGACGGGGGCGGAAATCCTGCTCGTCCCCAACGGCTCGCCCTTCGAGCAGAACAAGGACGATCAGCGGCTCAATCTGGTTGTCGCACGCGTGACCGAGACGGGCCTCCCCATGGCCTATCTCAACCAGATCGGCGGACAGGATGAACTGGTTTTCGACGGCGCCTCGTTCGTTCTCAACGGCGACCGGTCGCTGGCCCTGCAAATGCCGATGTTCGAGGAAGCCATCGCGATCACCGAATGGAACAGGCAGGCGAATGGCGAATGGCGAATGGATCAAGGCACAGTGGCCAAGCTGCCCGAGAAGGAAGAGGAGACTTGGAAGGCCTGCGTGCTGGGCCTTGGCGACTATGTGCGCAAGAACCGCTTTCCCGGCGTGGTGCTGGGGCTTTCGGGCGGCATCGACTCCGCCGTCGTCGCCGCCATGGCGGTGGATGCGCTGGGCAAGGCCGCTGTCCATTGCGTGATGCTGCCCTATGCCTACACCAGCAAGGAGAGCGTTGCGGATGCGGAAGAATGTGCAATGCTTCTTGGCGTTCGCTACGATGTGGTGCCGATCAAGGAGCCGGTCGAGGGATTTTTGTCGGCGCTGAAGCCCATGTTCGAGGGCAAGAATCGCGATACCACGGAGGAGAACATCCAGTCGCGGACGCGGGGCGCCATCCTGATGGCGATTTCCAACAAGTTCGGCTCCATGGTGCTGACCACCGGCAACAAGTCGGAAATGTCGGTGGGCTACGCCACGCTCTATGGCGACATGAACGGCGGCTACAATCCGATCAAGGATGTTTACAAGACGCAAGTGTACCGGCTGGCGGAGTGGCGCAACAGCCAGGAGCGCGTGATCCCCGAGCGCATCATCAGCAAGGCGCCCTCGGCGGAACTGCGCGAAAACCAGACGGATCAGGATTCTCTGCCGCCCTACGATGTGCTGGACGATATTCTCTCCTGCCTGGTGGAGAACGAAATGCCGGTGGGCGATATTGTGAAGCGCGGCCACGATAAAGCTTTGGTGAAGCGGGTGCAGCACATGCTTTATGTGGCGGAATACAAGCGGCGGCAGGCAGCGCCCGGCGTCAAGATCACCCGGCGCAATTTCGGCCGCGACCGGCGCTACCCGATTACCAACGGATTCAGGGACGAACGCTGAATGAGCATCGTGCGCTTTGCTCCATCGCCCACGGGACGCATTCATATCGGCAATGCGCGCACGGCCATTCTCAACTGGCTGTTTGCCAGGAAGAGTGGCGGGACATTCGTGTTGCGTTACGACGACACCGACACGGCGCGATCGACGGAAGAATTTGCCCGAGGCATCGCCGCCGATCTCGACTGGCTTGGCATCACGCCGGAGCGCGTTGAATACCAGTCGAAACGGTTCGCCCGCTATGACGAAGTTGCGAATTCGCTAAGGGCAATGGGGCGGCTTTATCCCTGCTATGAAGCCGCCGACGAGCTGGACCGGCGGCGCAAGCGCCAGCTCGCGCGGGGATTGCCACCGGTCTATGACCGTGCCGCGCTCAAGCTGAGCGACACCGAGCGTGCGGCTTTGGAAAGCCAGGGCCGCAAGCCCCATTGGCGCTTCAAGCTCGATCACCGCACCGTCGAGTGGACCGATCTCATTCGCGGGGCCCAGCACATCGACACCGCATCGCTCTCCGATCCCGTGCTGGTGCGCGAGGATGGAAGTTATCTCTACACGATGCCGTCAGCCATCGACGATATCGATTTCAACATCAGCCATGTGATCCGGGGCGAAGACCATGTGGTGAATGCCGCCGTCCAAATCGAGATCACCGAGGCACTTGGCGGCAAGCCCCCGGCCTATGCGCACCACAGCCTGCTCACGGGAGCGGACGGCAAGGGCCTGTCAAAGCGGCTCGGCTCGCTGTCGATTGCGGCGATACGCGAGATGGGACTCGAGGCCATGGCCGTCGTCAGCCACGCGGCCCTGCTCGGCACATCCGATAATATTCATCCGTGTCCGGATTATAACGAATTGATCGAGGGCTTCGATCTGGCCAAGCTGTCGCGGGCCCCGGCGCGTTTCGATGAGGCGGAGCTCGCTCATCTCAATGCCAAGCTTCTGCACATGACACCGTGGGATGCCGTGAAGGACCGTCTCGGATATGGCTCGGAAGCGTTCTGGATGGCTATCAGAGGAAATATTGAAAAACTGGAAGATTCAAAGGCTTGGCACAACATCATAACAAACGAATTTAACACGGCGGACGAAGGTGATCGCGATTTTCTTGGCGCCGCCGCAAGCCACCTTCCTCCCGCTCCATGGGACACGGGAACGTGGAAGATGTGGACCGAAGCTGTGAAGGCAGCCACCGGGCGCAAGGGCAAAGAACTTTTCATGCCGCTCCGCTTGGCGCTGACAGGTCTCGATCATGGTCCAGAACTGGCGCAACTCCTGCCGCTTATCGGCCGCGAGAAGGCGCTTGAGCGGCTCCGCTGATTGCGCAATGATCGGCCATGATCCTTGTTGGCCAATATGACTCGCCCTTCACGCGCCGCGTTGCGGTGACGCTGCATCACTATCATATGCCGTTTGAACGCAACACCCTGTCGGTGTTCAGCAACGCGGCGAAGATGCAGAAAATCAATCCGCTGATCCGCGTTCCCGCCCTCATTCTCCAATCGGGCGAGGTGATGATCGACAGCGTGGCGATCATCGATTACCTCGACGAACTGGCGGGGCCGGCCCGGGCGCTGGTGCCGCCCCATGGGCCGGAGCGGCGCAAGGTGCTGCAAATCACGGCGCTGGCACAGGGGGCCGCTGAAAAAGCCGGTCAGATTACCGAAGAGCGCTTTTTTCATCCAGGCAAGGCCCGCAGCAAGGAATGGGAGGAGCGTTGCCGCAAGCAGTTGACCGCGGCGCTGAAACATCTGGAAAGCCAATGCGGCGCGCCGTGGTTTTTCGACATGCACATGAGCCATGCCGATGTCATGACCGGGTGCCTGATCGGCAGTATAAAACTGCTGGTGCCAGAGGTTTTTCCCGCCGGCAAATATCCCAAGCTTCACGGCCTCGCGCTCCATTGCGAGCTGATGGATGAATTCGTGAAGTCGCGGATTGGCCCCGGCGAAGCGATGCCGTCAAAGAAAAAGTGACTTACTTAGGCAGGGGGATTTCGGCGGTCGCATCGGGCACCTTGTAGCCTTTCTGCACGGCGGGGCGTCCGGCAATCGCCAGATACCAGCGCCTGACGTGGCTGTAGTCGTTGAGATCGATGCGCTGCCATTCGTGACGCGCAATCCAGGGGAAAGTCGCGATATCGGCGATCGAATAGACGTCGCACATGAATTCACGGGTTTCCAGAAGGCGATCCAGGACGCCATAGATCCGCCTGGCCTCGTCGCTGAACCACGCTTCGGCGAAGGCCGACTTTCCGGCATTGTATTTGAGAAAGTAGTGAGCGCGGCCAAGCATGGGGCCGACGGCCGACATCTGCCACATCAGCCATTCGTGGACACGGAGGCGCGCTAGAGGCTCGATGGGATAGAGACGCCGCGTCTTGTCGCCGAGATACATGAGAATGGCACCCGACTCGAAAATGCCGAGCCCGGTGTCGCGGTCGACGATCGCCGGAATTTTGTTGTTGGGCGAGATCGCCAGGAAATCCGGGTGGAACTGTTCGTTCTTGTTGATGTCGACGGGATGGACTTCATAGGCAAGGCCCATCTCCTCCAGTGCTATGGAAATTTTGCGGCCATTGGGGGTGCTCCAGGTGTAGAGATCGATCATAGAAGTTTGAGCCCACCTGCCTGCTGCATCGCGGTTTCAAGAGCGGTGATACGGCCGTAGTCTTTTTCACTCAGCAGGGAATGACCCGTCAGGAAAAGGCGGCGGCGCGGCTCCTGCAAGCCGGGGTCGGCGAAAGCCGCGATCAGGCCCTGGCGGAGCTTCACGGCATCGCCCGCCACCGTGACATAGGGAAGCCCCGGCACTTCCGGCGAGCGGGCAATTTCAACGAGGCCTTCGAGATAGTCTGGCCGGTATGCCTTCGCCATGGCCGTGCAAACGGCATCGATGGCGCAGAGATCGGCCTTGCCATCGCGGACGGCGATCATTGACGCGATATGGCCGCCGGTCTCGATGGCATTGGCGAAAAAGCGGCCCTCTTTGGCGTACGGGCCGAAGACCAGTTGCAGCGCCAGCATGCCCGACATGGAGTCCGGATTATTGACGGCAGCGATGGCGCCCCGGAAAGATTCAAGCGGCCGGTTCTCGCGGGCGAAGACCATGCTCCGGTAATTAGCGCCTCGGCAGCCATCGACGCCATAGTGGGGTGTCGCCACGAGTTTCAGCTTGCCGCGGAATTCATGGGTGAAGGGGTAGCCGCACGTCTGGCTGAAAAGGAGTTCCGGTGAAAGCCACAGGGCGGCATGATCGCCGCCGTGCTGAAGTTTGCCCGCGACATTCGAATGGCGGGCGATGCCGGCCCACCAGGCGTCGGTGGCGTCGCGAACCTCGGGCCAGTCGTACATGGGCAACGATGCAATCATGCGATGTCCTTCATCAGCTTGCGGATGAATCCGCCGGTTTCGTTGGGCTGCACCCGGGCCTGGCGTATGAGATCGTCGAAATGCTGGGTCAGCTGCCGGATGTGTTCGGTGGACGTGAAGACGAAATAGAGCGAGCCCACATATATGGCGGCGCGCTTCTGGCCGAACACGGTGTAGGGCGCCGCATAGCGTTCGCGGCCATCGAACAAAAACCAGCGGTAGGAGGGATAGAGTTCATCCACCGACGCCGCCATATGTTCAAGCTGGCGCCGCCGTTCGCGCAGCGGCAGTTGCCGCCACATACCTTCGCCACGGGCAAAACTTTCAACCGATTGCCACGAGCTGCACACCTCGATCTCGCTTGCCGCCTGCTGCACGTGATCGATGCGCTCGCGGGCCGAGGCCGACATGACGGCGGCTTCGGTGAGCGAGAGCTTGACATGCTCGTAGGCGATGACGGCTTCCGTCTTGATGGAGTCGGGCAAGGACGAGGGCACGTAGCGGACCTTGGAGCCGCGCGCTTCCTCGTGCCAGCGTTTCAAATGCTCGTTGGCGGGATCGTCGGCATTGGGCTCGACCACGGGCTGAGCGACGATGTCGGCGGTTACGTGCGGGACTTCGGACAATCCGAGCAGCCAATCGGCGGAAGCGCCATGGCGGGAGGCGATCCGCCCGATGGTTTCAGCGCGTGGCAGGCGAACATTGTCCGGAGACAAAAGTTGGGAGAGCGTTGACCGGTCCAACCCGGCACGCGCGGCAAAACGGGCGCGGGATTGACCGGTGGTGCCGATCAGTTCCGATAAACGGCGTTGGAACAACTCTACGGTTTCGCGCTTCTGCATTTTTACGACTGGTTACAATTGTCACCATAGTATACATTTGTGTATCATTGTCAACAGATTCGCATCGCCATTCGGTGTAATGTCAAGCCATGGAAAATATGCAAAGGATAGCACCGCGGCGGCAGATCGAATGGCCCACGGCGGGTCTGGTCGTTCTGGTCTACGCCGTGATCGGGACCTTGGTGTGGTTTCATGCGGTCCTGCCGTGGTGGGTCATCCTGCCGGTGGGCGCCTATTTCGCGGCACTTCACAGTTCGCTTCAGCATGAGGTGCTGCATGGACATCCCACCCGCAATCGCTGGCTCAATGAAGCTTTGGTTTTCGTAACCCCGCATTTTTGGCTGCCCTACCCGCGCTATCGCGACACGCATTTGACACATCACAACGACGCCAACCTCACCGATCCAAGTCTCGACCCCGAGTCGCTTTACTTGCTTCCGGAAGACTGGGCGGCGCTGCCCGGTTTCAAGCAGTTTCTCTACAAGCTGAACCATACGCTTGCGGGGCGGATGCTCTTGGGGCCGGCGATCATGTTCCTGCGCTTCTGGCCGTCGGAATTCGTGGCGATCGCGCGGGGCGACAGGGATAGTGCCAAGGCCTGGGCCTATCACGCCGTTGCCTGCGGCATAACCATCTGGTTTGTGTCCGGTATAGTAGGCATGCCGTTCTGGCAATATTTCCTGCTTATCGCCTATCCTGGAATTTCGCTCGCCATGGTGCGCTCGTTCTGCGAGCATCAGGCGGCGGAAAGCGTCGATCATCGCACCATCATCGTCGAAGCGTCGCCCTTCTGGTCGCTTCTCTTCCTCAACAATAATTTGCATGTGGCTCATCACACGCGGCCCTCGCTTGCCTGGTACAAGCTTCCCTCCTATTACCGGACGGACCGCGATATGCTGATTGCCAAGAACAACGGCTACCTCATGCGGGGCTATGGCGAGATTTTCCGCCGTTATTTTTTCAAGGCGAAAGAGCCAATTCCCTATCCGCATGTGGAGTGGCTGAACAAGGCCTGAGCGCTCCCGGGAGCCGCAAACCCGCTGATGGCCAAGGGTTTTTTCCAGGTTTCAAAGGCCTAAATGAGCGTCCCAATGCGCGTTTCGGGCCTTTTTGCGGCGCGGCATTAAAAAAAGCCTTAAAAATAAGGGTTTTCACGAATCGATCCTTGCGCTAACGCTGGCTTCGGCCAAATCTGGCAGAGGAGAAAAAAATGGCTGACGAAAAAATTGTGACCATCCCGTTGTCAAAGATGGCGGGCGAACTCGCCGAGAAGCACGAAATGTCAAAGAAGGCCATGGCCGAACTTCTGGCCGCGTTTATCGAACTGACCGTCAGGCATCTCAAGAAAGGCGCCAAGGTCCGCGTCACCGGCCTTGGAATTTTCCAGGTTCGCAAGCGCCCGGCACGCATGGGCCGCAACCCGGCCACGGGCGAGGCAATCAAGATCAAGGCTTCGAAGAAGTTGGCTTTCCGCGCCA
>JACMJT010000446.1 GCA_014380505.1 Hyphomicrobiales bacterium
GACGTTCCCGCCAATACGACGGTTGCCGGCGTTCCAGCCAAGGTCGTGGGCTATGCCGGCTGCGAGGAGCCGGCCCGCGTCATGGACCACAATGTCGAGCCGGTTGCGGCAACGGCGGATTGAGGCTAGACGGCATTTACCATTCCTCAGGAGTTGCCGTCTTGAAGCCTGATGAAATCGCCAAGCTGACCAAGTATCTGCGCACCACCTTCGCGCTGGCCACAATCAGCGTGCGCAAGCGACCGCAGAAGGATGACTCTGCTGAGGTCTATATCGGTGAGGAGTTTATCGGCGTCATCTCCCGCGACGAGGAAGACGGCGAACTCTCCTATCACCTGTCCATGGCGATCCTCGATATCGATCTGGAATAATCGCGGTCACGGGGCAGCGCGTGCCGCGCCTCGCAAGTGAGTCGATGCCGAGCTGATCGCCCCGGCGCCTAACGACCTTTGCATCACGGATCAGATTGTCGCGTCTTGGTCTTTGGGGCGTTCGCGCCTCACAATTCTGTGCTGTGAGACATCTTCCACAGCCAGGTGATAGCTGCACAGAATTTGTTACAGCATGAAATATTTTTCATCCACGACCGCCGCGAAAATGAATAGTTTGATGTCGACAAATGCCAATCCGAATTGACCCCGCCCGCTTCACCGGAAAGACCTTCACTCGCCAGCTCACGTGGGCTGTCTCCATCAACGATTATCGCGTGATGATTGACGGACTGACGGCCGGCCGCATCATGGCGAAAACGCTCGCCACTCAAGAGGTCGTGTGGTTCTGGACGATGAGCAGCCCTTACTTTCCAGCACTTGGCCGCAATGACGGTGAGGAAGAAACTCTTGCGAAAGCCCAGGAAGCCTTCAGTGCGCGGTTCTGGAAATGGCACCAGGCGGCCATAACACGGCGTGGAGTGTACTGCGACTGGTACGGGGACGATTAAGCGCTAAAATCGAGAAACGGGATTGAGACGACAACTTGGCTCCCATTAAGGGAGATTAAAAGTGAAGCTGGGCATGATGAGATTACATAGCTCCGGTCCCAGCTTTGCAACGCGTCCGCCAAGGAACCCGCTTGTGCCATTCCGGCACGGGGTTACCTAGAGGATGCTATGGAAACCTGGCATTTCGTCTATATGCTGGCGGCTGTAACCGGGCTAGTCTCCGCCGGGGTGGCGGGCAGTGCCTGGGCACTCGCCACGGGGCAAACGCCTCGCATCGGCATGCTTTACCACTTTGATTCCCTGACGCCCCTCAAAGTTTTGGCGCTCTGCCTTTATGCGCCGCTGGGTGTGGCCAAAGCCGGGCTTTGGTATCTCGAGTACAACCTATTCGTCGCAATTCCGGTGCTGGCGCTTGGCGTGGGCTGGAGCTTTTTGCAAGGTGTGTTTATCCTGACGGCGTTTTTTGGATACACCTGACAGGACGCGTCATGACACTTTATGCTCTCGACGGCATTTCACCGGAACTGCCGGAGGAGGCGCGTTATTGGGTGGCGCCCAACGCGAGCCTTATCGGCAAGGTGAAGCTGGAGATCAATGCGAGCGTGTGGTTCGGCGCCGTGTTGCGCGGCGATAATGAACTGATCGTGGTCGGCGAGAACAGCAATGTGCAGGATGGTTGCGTGCTGCACACCGACATGGGAGCACCGCTCACCATAGGCCGGAACTGCACCATCGGCCACCGGGCTATCCTCCATGGCTGCACCATCGGCGACAATTCGCTGATCGGCATGGGAGCGACGGTTCTCAATCACGCCAGGATCGGGCGCAACTGTTTGATCGGCGCCAACGCGCTGATCGCGGAAGGCAAGATCATCCCGGACAATTCGCTGGTGATGGGAATGCCGGGCAAGGTGGTGCGAGAACTCGATGCCGATACGATCGGCTGGCTGCCGAAATCGGCGGCGGGCTATGTGCGGAACTGGCAGAGATACGCCAAGGGGCTAAGGGCCGGCTGATTTACATAACGCGTCAATTGCAAGAGCCCATCCCCTCCTTCCCCATATGAGCGACGGTATCGCGGTTAACCCAGTTGATGACGTCCATTATGGACCAGCACAGGGAGAGACCCCGGACCGGTTTTGGAAATCCTTCCGCTTCCAGCGAGGGCCGCAGGATGTCGAAATCTCCGGTGGTCTGGCCGAGGGCGGCTGCGACTTCTTCACGGGTGAATATGAGTTTCATGGCCCCTCCGTAGATTCAGGAGGAGCCCGTGTGGATTGTTTATATCAATTTGTCAAATGATTTTTGTGATAATCAGGTGGCGCCCCGACCGCGCAGACTTTGGAGGACGACACCCTTGATGGTGACCGCGCCGTCATCCACGAGGTGGGGGCGCATGAGCTGGGGATCGCCGGTGGCGGCGATGAGATAGGGCGGCTGGAAGATGCGGAAGACGGTTTCGGCGCGGCCCTTGGTCCAATCGTAGATTTGCGCGCAGACCACGTCGCCCAAGGCCGGGGTCTCATCAAGGGCCACCAGCAGGATATCGCCGGGACGATAGCCGGCGCCCTCGAGCGCGCGGCTTTGCAATGTCCAGGGGTCGAGGTTCATCCGGCCCTGGGCGAGGGCTGCGATGATTGCCTTGAAGGGGCTGTGGGCGAGCACCTCGAAGGGGGAGGCTTCACTTTCGGCGAAACCCTGGGCCGCCACCGCTACAGCTTCACCGGAGACGGCGAGGCCCGAAGCCTGTTCGATTTTGCGGATGGTGCCGGGCCGCAGGGCATGGCCTTCCCGGCCGCCGTTTATAAAACGTGAAAGCGTCGATGGATCGAGCCCGGCGCGCTGGGCCAGTTCGGTCTGGTTCCAGCCCGTGCGTTCCATGACGCTGGCGAGGTAGGCGCGCTGTTCGTCTTCCTGGCTCATGGGGTCTCAGGAATGACTCGCGCCTGCATATTTGTCACCTGCAAAAATGGTGGAGCCGGCACTGGGTGGGACAGTGCCGGCTCCTAAGCCCGGCGGTGGGGGATGGGAGGGGACGCCGGCCGGGCCTATCTGGTTGCTTCGCCTACTTCGTGCTGCCACCCGAGACGAAGCCGGAAGCTTGGGTCTTGCCATTCTCAAGCGCCACCCAGGCACGGGGATCGCGCGGCGACTGGCGCTTGAGGAAGGTGTATTCAAAATCGCTCCAGCGCAGGATTTCATTGCGCCGGTTGTCCAGGACATAGTCGCCATCGGCGGTGGTGACGGTGAGCACCGCATGGCCTTCCTGTTTTTCATCGAGCACCACGGTGATCAGCAGTGCATCGGCGGGAAAGCCGAGGTTCATGAGGTAGCGCCGCTTGAGCAGCAGATAATCCTCGCAGTCGCCGGCATCGGACGGATAAGCCCAATATTCCGGCTGGCCGTAGAGATCCTGATCGCTCACGGGCGTTATCTTGCCATTCACGTAGGTGTTGACCTGGTACAGCAGGTTCCACCGCTCCGGCGACATGGCGAGCCTTTGGGGCTTGCCGCCCGAGGGCTTGCAGTCATCCGGAGACCGCGCGCAAAATTGCACGAAACCGATCGGCGGAAGCGCCTTGCCATATTCGACGGCAAACTGTTTCTTCGGCTCATTCCGCGTTTCTTCCGGAGCTTCGAGGGCCGAGGCCGCCGACAGTCCAAGAAAGAACCCGAGAATCGCCGCCCCCGTAGCGGTCTTGATCTTCATGTGACGCCCCAACCGTTTTTCTTATTGCCGCCATACTAGCCAAGAGGCTTTGAGACGGGGTTCAGGCGGGCGTCCGAAGTTGATGAAAATCCGCGCCAATCCGGTATGGAATGAGTAACCATAGGGCTTTCGAGGAGCGTCTGGCCAAGGGGTTGATTAATGGGGAAGCGCCTGTTAATCACCGCTCCGCTTACGCAAATGGTGTGCGGCCATGGCGGAATTGGTAGACGCACTAGCTTGAGGTGCTAGCGGGTAACACCGTGGAGGTTCGAGTCCTCTTGGCCGCACCA
>JACMJT010000447.1 GCA_014380505.1 Hyphomicrobiales bacterium
GATAAACCTGTTCGGCATCGAGTCTCCCGGCTTGACTTCAGCACTGGCAATCGCCGACTATGTGGTTGGACAGCCCATGGAGGCGTGACTCAGAAACGGGCCTTAGACGCCAGAGCTTTTTCGTCACACGTGAAATATACCCAAAACATTGATCGGATTTACTGACGCCGGCAATTGCAGGTTTCGATATTGCAGGAAAGCACCACCTTGAGGGCGGTTTCCTTGCAGATTGATTTTGCGATTCACGGGAGCTTGGAAGCGTGATTCACTGCGGCTGGGAGATCGGCCGGGAGATTCGCCATGAAGCCAAGGGAACGCCGCGAAACGGGGGCTGAGGACCTGTTCCGCTCGCGCCTCGACCAGATCATCAACATGAAGCATGAACTGGTGAAGCTGTCGAAGACGGTGTCGTGGAGCGTCATCGAGGCGAAGTGCGGCGAGGTCTATGCGGATGGTCCCGGCATGCCGCCCTTGCCCACCCGGCTGATGGCGGGATTGGCGATCCTCAAGTTCACCTTCGATCTCTCCGACGAGGAGCTGTGCGCGCGCTGGGTGGAGAACCCATACTTTCAGTTCTTCTGCGGCGAGGAGTTCTTTCTCCATGAGCTGCCCTTCGACCGCTCGTCGATGACCAGGTGGCGGCAGCGGATGGGCGAGGAGCGCGTCGCAGCACTTCTCCAGGAAAGCCTCTCCGTTGCAATCAGGACCGGGGCGATGGCGCCGCGGGACACGCGCCGGGTGATCGTCGATACGACCGTGCAGCCGAAGAACGTCATGTTCCCCACCGATGCCAAGCTTGTGCATCGGGCGCGCGAGAAGCTGGTGAGCCTGGCCAGGAAGCTGGGCCTCGACCTACGCCAGTCCTACACGCGGGTGGGCAAGCTGGCGCTGATCAAGCAGCAGAGATACGCCCATGCCAAGCAGTTCAAGCGGGCGGGCAAAGCCTTGCGCAGGCTGAAGACCTATCTCGGCCGCACCATCCGCGACATCACCCGGCAGATCGCCGGCGATGACCAGCTTCAAGATATCTTCCTGCGCCCCTTGCACCTGGCGGGCCGGGTGCTGGAACAGCGAAAGAAACAGATGGGCAAGAAGGTTTACAGCCTGCATGCCCCGGAGGTGGAATGCATCGGCAAGGGCAAGGCGCATGCCCCTTACGAGTTCGGCGTCAAGGTCTCGGTGGCCACCACATTGCATCGTTCGAAGGGTGGCCAGTTCGCGCTGCATGCCAAAGCACTGCCGGGCAATCCGTATGACGGACACACCCTGGCGGAGATCATTCCGGACATGGAAAGGACCATCGGCAACAGCATTGACCGCATTCTCGCCGATGCCGGATACAAGGGCCACAACGCACCCTTGAGCCACAAGTTCAAGGTCTACACCTCAGGCCAGAAACGGAGAATGACGCCCGCCATCAAGCGCGAGATGAGGCGCCGCGCGGCGATCGAACCGGTCATCGGCCACATCAAAAACGAGCACCGCATGGGCCGCAACTACCTTGCCGGAACCCAGGGCGACGCCATCAACGCCATCCTCGCCGCCGCCGGCTACAACTTCCGCCAACTCCTCAACTGGCTGAGGCTTCTTTTGCGCCTGTTGTTGGTGATGCTCTTCGGCGCTGTCAGACCGCTTCATGCGTGAAAATTGGATTGTTCACGGGCGACAGACTAGGCCCTGGCATCGCCGGTAAACGGAGGCGCATCCCCTCTCTCCCGCCATCAGCAGCTCTTCCTGATTTCACATCATTCTGGGTGTCCCCGCCCGAATACATGGAATTCCGGGAACTCAATCGCTCGTTCTCGGCCGTCGGGGCGTACAGGACGGGCGAAGTGAGCCTCACTGCAGGAGACCGACCTCTGCGTGTGCGCGCGGCGTATGTTGACGAGTACCTGCTCGACGCTCTCAGCGTGCCGGCGGCGCACGGCCGTCTGTTTGC
>JACMJT010000056.1 GCA_014380505.1 Hyphomicrobiales bacterium
CCTGCGCGCCTCCTCCGCCCAATCATCCCATGGGCCATGATGAGCTTCACCTGTTGCACCATCGCCGCGCGGTCCGTGGTTTCCAATACAACGTCCAGGCTGCCCCCTCCTTGCTGCACCAGCCGATAGGTTTTGGGGTCCGGCTCCATGACGACGGAGGTGTTGAGGTCGATCCACAGGCGTGGGCTGTCACCCGGCGCCAGTGCCAGCTCAAAGGCTTCGCGAGCTTCAGGCGAGACGGCAACGATCCCGGCCAGTTCCTCCTTCAACACTTGCAAGCGAAGGGATGCGGCACTGCTTAAGGAACGGACGGCTTCAAGATGGGCGGCTTCGGCGGCGCGGGCCTGGCGCAATGCCGTGCCAAATCCGCCCATGTCTTCCAACGCCGATCCCGCCTGTGCCACTGTTCCGGCTCCCATGTTGCGGGAACACCTGTGCCGGAATGGGTCACATGGGCGTCCCTTGCGCGATTTGAACTGGACTCTGCACGGGGAATGCCAACCTTAATTCAGGTGGCGGATAAAATTGCGATGGAAGCCGGTGTAGCTGGGTTCGGTGGTCTTCAGATGCTCGCGGACGATTTGATGAAACTGCGGCAGCTTGTGAAACGGCACGGTGGGGTAGGCGTGGTGCTCGGCGTGGAACGGCATGTTCCAGGCAAAAAAGCGGACCACGTTGTTGGTGAAGGTCGTCCGCGTATTTTCAAGCATGTTGGCCACATGGGGGCAGCGGGCATGCTCGGCCAGCAGATAGGCCCTGAGGAACGGCTGGCCGAGAAGGACCGGCACGATCCATATCCACAACAGCGCCGCCGATCCCGCCATTAGCGAAACAAGAAACAGGGCGCCGTAGAGCCCCACAAAAATCCGTGCTTCCCTGACGACTTTGGGCCGCGCCCGCTCGGCTACGAAAGCCTCGCGGTTCGGCCCCATCACATTGGCCGCGATGGTTTTCGCCGTCGCGATCCAATAGGGAATGCCCGAAAGATGGGCGGCATACTGCCAAAACGTCTGCGGCTTCTCGCTCATCAGCTCAGGATCGTTCACAGGATCATGGGTGTGGCCGTGATGAGCGAAATGGAAATAGCGGAACCAAACCGGCGGCACGATAACCAGAAACCCGCAAATATTCGCCACGATCCGGTTGAGCTGCGGCGACCGGAACGCGGTTTCATGAATGGTCTCGTGCAACGCCGTGAACAGGAAGATGATCAATATGCCCAGCGGCAGCATGAGCAGCGGCCAGTATGGAATTTTTGCAAGAACCAACGCCGCCACAAGGAGGATCGCGCCAAAGTGGCCTGCAAAGCGCAAAAGCCCCGGCCGATCGGCGCGCCCGGTCAGCTCTTCGCGATCAATCGCGGACAACGCCATGAGGACGGCGCGATGGTCGATGGTTTGTTCGGACATAGCCCATATATTAGGGCCGGAAGGGTTTTCCAACAAGCCTGCTGAGAGCCTCTTCCCTCCTCCCTTCGACGCCGATTTCCATATCAACAGTGCGAACCGTGGCGCTCCGGCTCGCGAACAGCCTGTCCCAGACCGATAGGATGGTTGCATAGTTCGAATCCGTATCGGCCCTCCTCGCATGATGATGCACCCAGTGAATCGATGGCGTCACGACGATGAATGAAAGCGCCCGTTCGAGTACGGGAGGCAACCGCACATTGGAGTGGTGAAACATGGTCGCCATAGCCAGCAGCGTTTCGAACACGACGACGCTGGTGAGCGGCACGCCCGCCACAAAAATCACCACCGCCCGCACCAGCGCGGACAGCAGCACTTCACCAAAGTGAAAGCGCAACGCCGAACTCGCATCGAGGAATTCATCGAGGTGATGCACTTCGTGAAACCGCCACAGCAGCGGCAACCGATGATTGGCCCGGTGCCACCAGTAGATCCAGAAATCGAGAAGAAGAAGATCGAGTCCGAGCCCCCACCATCCCGCCCACCACAATGGCCGCCAATCCAGCGCCCATTGCGCTGCCACTGCCGACACCGGCACCACCACGGCCCACGACAGGACGGCATTCACTCCGCCGAACGACAAATTCCGCGCAACCCGCCGCAACCCTCCCAGCGCCCGCGCCACTGGAAACAGCCGTTCAAGAACCAGCATCGCCACCAGCGCCAGAAGCACAACGCCGCCTTTCGACTGCAGGAAGAGAAAAACCCGATCCATCAAACTCTATTCCTTATCCGTCATCCCGGCGGGAGGAACAATGTATCCCCTTCCCTCCATGGCAGGGCTTGACCCTGCCATCCAGTCTGGATCACCGACTCAAGGCCGGTGATGGAGAGAGTGCGCATTCAACACCGCATTCGCAAACTCCGCGAAACCGAGACCACCTTCAGCCTCCGTCACATAGCGGGGCAGATGTTTCATCAGTCCCGTGAATGGAGCTATGTTGGCCACGCCGACGCCGTTTGGAAAATATTCGAACATGGGCTCGTCGTTGGGCGAGTCGCCGCAAAAGGCGATTTTCGCCTTGGCTTTTTCCGAATCCATTTCAAAAGCTTCTGCCAGGAACCTGCGAGTCATGGTGAGCTTGTCGTGGGGGCCGATCCAGGCATTCACATGGATCGAGCTCACCTTCGCCACGCAGCCTTCCGCCATAAAGGCGTCCGCGATCTTTTGCGCCGCAGCCAGCGGCAACGGCGTCACGTCCTCGCGGAAATCGATGGCGACATCGGTCTCGCGGTAAGCCTGGTCGGCGGCAAACGCCGTTCCCGGAAATTCCTTCTGAATACGGAGCGCTATCGCCCGGAGCTTCGACTCATTGGCGCGCCGTTCTTCGGCCCCCTGCCCATAGACGCGCATCATCTTTCGCGTTGAGTCGTCATAGCGGAAATAAAACCCGCCGTTTTCGCCGACGACGCCATCCACCGGCCACTGCCGGGCAATCAAATCGCACCATCCGGCAGGCCGCCCCGTAATCGCAACGACCTTCAATCCGGCGCGCCGCAATTGGTCGAGCGCTGCGAAGGCGGCAGGATGCAGGCGCCCGTCCAGCGTGAGCGTGCCGTCAATATCGGTGAGCACGGCGCGAAAGCCGGCCAGCGTCTCCCGCGGGCAGCGCGCAAGCGGCGTAAGGCTCATGCGAGTTCCCGCCGGTCCGGTCCATAGGATGCCAACAGCGGATCGCGGCGGCCTTCAAGCAGTTCGCGCGCCGCGAACAATCCAATGGCCGGAGCCAGCGTAACACCCGAATGGGTCACCGCCACATAAAGCCCGTCCCG
>JACMJT010000448.1 GCA_014380505.1 Hyphomicrobiales bacterium
AAAGGCGGGGATGATCAGCCTACGGAGAAAATGATCCGCCTGGCTCTCCGGGAGCTTGCCGCCGGATGAAGTCGCTGGATGCCGTGACTTGGGTTTTGTATCCGTTGCTTGTGCCACCAATAGGCGTGATTCTGTTTACTTTCGTCGAAATGCCAGCTCTGCCAACTATGACCTTCTGGTCTTTAATCACGGCTACCATGTGGGAAGAATTTTATATTTTGGGCGGAGTTCAAGCACTGTTTATTGGAGGTTGCGTTGCCGCTTACTATTGCATGTATCGAAACAGGGCGCCTTTGTGGGTACCACTGCTTGCCGGGGTTTTGGCGTGCGTTGTCTTCCTAGCTCTAATCGCCATGAATCGGCCTCACAGCGTTGGTGCGTATTTTATCGCTCTCACCTTGATCGCCCACCTTGTTCCTGCTTTATCAATTTGGTGCCTGATCAGACTCATAGATAAGTTGAGTCCACGATGACAGCCCGCCTCATCGACCGTGACGTGAAGCCGGAGGACCAGGCCGATACGCATTTGAGGCCGCAGCGGCTTGATGAATTCGTGGGGCAGACGAAGGTCAAGCGGAATTTGCAGGTGTTTGTGGCGGCGGCGAAGGCGCGGGGTGAGGCGCTGGACCATGTGCTGTTCGCGGGGCCGCCGGGTTTGGGCAAAACGACGCTGGCGCAGATCATGGCGCGTGAGCTCGGCGTGAATTTCCGCGGCACGTCTGGCCCTGTCATCGCCAAAGCGGGCGATCTTTCGGCGTTGCTCACCAATCTCGAAGACAGGGACGTGCTGTTCATCGATGAAATCCATCGCTTAAACCCGGCGGTAGAGGAAATCCTCTATCCGGCCATGGAGGATTTCCAGCTTGATCTCATCATTGGCGAAGGCCCGGCGGCGCGGTCGGTCAGGATCGATCTGGCCAGGTTCACGCTGATCGGCGCAACGACCCGAACGGGACTGCTTACCACGCCGCTTCGCGATCGTTTCGGCATTCCCATACGGCTTGATTTTTATACGGACGAAGAGCTGCTTGAGATCGTCAAGCGGGGCGCCCGCGTGATGCAGGTTGCCACGTCCGAAGAAGGTGCGCGTGAAATTGCCAAGCGTTCGCGCGGCACACCGCGCATCGCGGGGCGGCTGTTGCGCCGGGTTCGCGACTTTGCCTCCGTCGAGGGAAACGATGTGATTGACCGGGCCGCCGCCGACGCGGCACTCGCCAATCTCGATGTGGACCATCGCGGGCTCGATGGTCTCGACCATCGCTATCTCAACTGCATCGCCGTCAATTTCGGTGGCGGGCCGGTGGGCATTGACACTATTGCGGCATCGCTTTCGGAAGCTCGCGATGCGATTGAGGACATCGTCGAGCCTTTTCTGCTGCAACTTGGTTTTCTCAACCGCACGCCGCGTGGGAGATTGCTGACACCGCACGCCTTCAAGCACTTGGGCCTCGCGGTGCCGCAGCGGCCGGAGATCACGCAAGGTGTTTTGCCCCTGGGCGAAGGCGATGCCTGAACGCTGGCCCGATCTGGCGGGGCGGATCACCGGCGGCGTTCATGTCCTGCCGGTTCGCGTCTATTACGAGGACACGGATTTCTCCGGCGCTGTCTATCACGCCAACTATCTCAAGTTCTGCGAGCGGGCGCGGTCCGATTGCCTCAGGCTTCTGGGCATTCATCATCACAGGCTTGACGGCATGGGTTTCGTGGTGCGGCGTATGGTCTGCGATTTTCTCAAGCCAGCAAGGATCGACGATCTGCTCGAGGTTGAAACCCGGTTTCGCGAATCGGCTGGTGCGCGAGTCGACATCCGCCAGACTGTGAGGCGGGCAGAGGACGTTGTGTTTTCAGCCGACGTGACGCTGGCTCTGGTCGATGCCGAAGGGCGTCCGAAGCGATTGCCCAAGGCAATGACCGTGGTTTTGAATTTCCATCCTGAATAAGGGCCTTAATCATACGTTAACCATGGTTATCGCAAGTGGGGCTGGAGTTCCGGCTGTGGCCGGGTATTCCGCCGAAACCGCAGCGAATCGCCGCAGTTTCGACAGATTTGACCTGTTTCAGGGCGCCTCTCCAGAAATGGACGCCGGGATGTGGGACAGAGGCCGGTGGTGGGAAGAGAAATATGGATCCGGTGGTCGTCGATACGGTAGCCCAGGGCGGGCATATCTCGCTTTGGAATCTTGTTATGCAGGCGAGCTGGCCGGTCTTTCTGGTCATGGCTGGGCTTGCCTTCGCCTCGATCTGGGGCTGGGCCATCATCATCGAGAAGTTCTTCGCGGTTCGCCGCATGAACGGCGCCAACGATCGGTTTGAACAGAATTTCTGGTCAGGGCAGTCGCTTGAGGATCTGTATCTGGCGCTGGGAACGCACAGCAATCTGGGGCTTTCGGCGATCTTCATGGCGGCCATGCGGGAATGGAAGCGGAGCCAGGACGCGGCCCTGCGGGCGGGCTTCCAGGGCGTGCAAAAGCGGATCGAGAAGGTGATGGATGTTCAAATCCAGAAGGAGATGGGGACAATCGAGTCGCGCCTCCTGTTTCTCGCCACCACGGGGGCGGCCGCACCGTTCATCGGCCTGTTCGGCACGGTGTGGGGCATCATGACGTCGTTCCAGGCCATCGCCAATTCGCAGAATACCAATCTCTCGGTGGTGGCGCCGGGGATCGCTGAGGCGCTTTTCGCCACGGCGATCGGCCTTCTTGCCGCCATACCGGCGACAATCTTCTACAATATGTACACCTCCGACGCGGCGAAGATCGGGACGAGGCTGGAGAATTTCGCGGACGAATTCTCGTCGATCATTTCGCGCCAGCTTGACGAGCGGGTATAGGGATGGGTGCAGCAGGCGGATCAGGGGGCGGTTACACGCGGCGCAATTCGCGCCGGACATCGCCGCATCGCGCCATGAGCGAGATCAACGTGACGCCGCTGGTCGATGTCATGCTGGTGTTGCTCATCGTGTTCATGGTTGCGGCACCGCTGATGACCTCCGGTGTTCCCATTGAGTTGCCTCAAGCGCAGGCCAAGCAACTGGACAGTTCGACCGAACCTATCACCATTACGGTCAGGGCCGACCAAACGATCTATCTTCAGGAAAGCAAGATATCGATTGATCAGTTGGCGCCGAAGCTGCTGGCCATTGCCAAGAACGGTTACGAAGAGCAGGTCTTCGTGCGGGCCGACACAAGTGTTCCCTATGGCTCGGTCATGGAAGTGATGGGCCTTCTGAATGGCGTGGGCTACCGCAAGATCGGCCTCGTCACCGGCAATGTGGAAGATGCACCCAAGGCGGCGAGCCAGTAGATGCGCTGGAGTCTTATCACTTCGCTCGCACTGCATGCGTCCATTTTGGTGGCGGCCCTCATTGTGCTGCCCAATCCCGATGCGTTCAAGATCACGCCGCAGGAATCGATCCAGGTGGATATCAGCACGATCGCCGATCAGTCCAAACGCATGGCGATGGTGAAAGAGGCGGAGAAGCCCAAGGAGAAGCCCGCGCCGAAGAAGGCCGAAACCGTCAAGAAATCGGATCCCGCTCCCAAGATTGCCGAAAAAGAGGTGAAGGCCGTCAAGGAAGCATCCGCCGAGGAGCCGCTCCCGCCCGAGCCCAAGAAAGAGGAGCCGAAACCTCTCGATTCCACTCAGCTCAAGGATCTCCTCAAGGAAGTCACCGATAAGCCGGAACCCAAGAAGGAAGAGGTCAAGAAAGAACCGCCGAAAAAGGCCGAGGTGAAGCCCAAGGAAAAACCGAAGAAGAAAAAGGAAAAATTCGACGTCGCTAAGATGGAAGCTTTCCTCAACAAGGTCGACGAGTCCCAGGCCCCCGAGCAGTCATCGGAGATGGATTCGAAGCCGGCCGAGGGCGAAACCAATCTTCAGGGTACGGACGATCAACTGTCGGCGACGATTATAGATGCTCTGGTGCAGAGAATTCGCGAGTGCTGGACAGTGCCGCCCGGCGCGCGGGAAGCCGAGATCGTTGTGAAGGTTCAGTTCGGCCTCAATACCGACGGTTCGGTGATCGGCGTGCCGGTGGTCATGAACCACAGTGCCGATCCGCTGTTTGACGCCACCGCGCGGTCCACCGTCGCTGCCGTTCTGGAATGCCAGGCCTACAGTTTCCTGCCGCAAGAAAAGTATGACTTGTGGAAGGACCTCATCATCAATTTCAATCCGAACATGAGCTAACCCCTCGGGAAACGAATGAGCCATGCGCCTTCATGACGACACACGGATGAAATTTCTAGCGGTTCTCGCGTTGCTGCTGGTTCTCGTGGGCCTCCGCCCGGCGTGGACTGCGACGGAAATCGACCTGACCGGCGGGCGCATCACTCCCCTGCCTATCGCCATTGCACCATTCCTGGTGGGCGATGGCGCGGAGGAGGGTGGCTCGACAATGACCTCGGTCATCACCAACGATTTGGGCCGCTCGGGTTATTTCAATCCGCTGGCGCCCGACTCCTTCATCGAGCAGATCACCGATTTCACCCAGGAGCCGCGCTTTGCCAACTGGCGGCAAATCCAGGCCAAGGCGCTGGTGACGGGTCAGGTGTTCATGGACGGCGGCAAGCTGCGGGCCGAATTCCGCCTGTGGGACGTCAACACCCAGCAGCAGATCGCGGCCCAGCAATTCACCACTTCGCCCAAGAACATGCGGCGCATCGGGCATCTCATCGCCGATGTGATCTACAAGCAACTTACGGGCATTGATGGCTACTTCGACACGCGAGTGGTTTTTGTGGACGAGTCCGGCCCCAAGGACAACAGGGTAAAGAAGCTCGCCATCATGGACCAGGACGGCTTCAATCCCCGTGCCCTGACGGATGGTGGCGACCTCGTGCTGACGCCGCGCTTCTCGCCCAATGCCCAGGAAATCACCTACATGTCCTTCGGCGGGGCGACGCCCCGCGTTTATCTGATGAACATCGACACCAAGCAGCGCGAGATCGTCGGCGAATTTCCGAATATGAGTTTCTCGCCGCGGTTTTCGCCCGATGGCCAGAAGGTTATCATGAGCCTTCAGGATGGCGGCAACTCCAACATCTATGAGCTTGATCTGCGCTCGCGCGGCATCCGGCAACTCACCAATGTGCCGTCGATCAATACGGGACCCAGCTATTCGCCGGACGGCGCGCAGGTTGTCTTTGAATCGGACCGGGGCGGCACCCAGCAAATCTATGTGATGGCGGTGGACGGCGCGGGCCAGACACGCATCAGTTTCGGCGATGGGCGCTATTCGACGCCGGTGTGGTCGCCCGATGGAAAGTACATCGCCTTTACCAAGCAGGCCCGCGGCAATTTCGCCATCGGCGTCATGAAACCGGACGGTTCGGGCGAACGGATCCTCACGGAGGGCTTCCACAACGAAGGGCCGACATGGGCGCCGAACGGCCGGGTGCTCATGTTCTTCCGCGATTCTCGCGGCGAGGGCGGAGGTCCGCAGCTCTACTCGGTCGATATCACCGGCTACAACGAGCAACAACTGGCGACGCCGCAGTTTGCCTCGGACCCGGCGTGGTCGCCAAAACTGAACTAGACGAAGCAATAGGAAAATCCCAATGAAGACTTCCATGAGTTTCAAGATTGCCGCGGCGTTTTGCTGTGTGCTGGCGCTAGCGGCGTGCTCCAAGAAAAACACTCCCGATCTTGAAGCAACCAGCGTGGGGCAGGCAGCACCGGGCTCGGAAAAGGATTTCGCCGTGAATGTCGGCGACCGCATCTATTTCGCCGAAGACCAGTCGGTGCTGGCACCGGAAGCCGAAGAGACACTGCGCAAGCAAGCAGCATGGCTTGGTCAATATTCCGGCGTCACCGTTCAAATCGAAGGCCATGCCGACGAACGCGGCACCCGCGAGTACAATATCTCGCTGTCAGCCCGCCGCGCCACCGCCGCACGCGAGTTCCTGATCGCCCAGGGGGTCGACGGCACCCGTATCTCATCCATCGCCTATGGCAAGGAACGCCCGGTGGCCAACTGCGATGCCGAGCAATGCTGGTCGCAGAATCGCCGCGCCGTTACTGTCATTACCGGTGGAGCGAAGACCAGCTAAACCGGGCCGCAGGTGAGGAAAAATTAACCATGCCGCCCGCAAAATACTTGCCGATTGCATGGTTCGTCCGGGCCAGCCCCGGCTAGAGGAGTGGGACGTCATGGTATCTCGTTTGGCCAACTACAGGATGGCGGCGGTTTGTTGCTGTTTCCTCGCCTTGGCGGCGTGCTCAAAAAAGAACACGCCCGATCTTGATGCGGGAACGGGCACGGGCGTTGCCAAGCCGGGCTCGGACCAGGATTTCGCGGTAAATGTCGGGGATCGCATCTATTTCCTGGAAGATCAGTCGACGCTGGCACCCGAAGCCCAGGAAACACTGCGCAAGCAGGCAGCCTGGCTTGGCCAGTATTCGAGTGTCACGACCCAGATCGAAGGCCATGCCGACGAGCGCGGCACCCGTGAATACAACATTTCCCTGTCGGCGCGCCGGGCGACGGCGACGCGCGAATTCCTCATTGCCCAGGGTGTCGATGGCAGCCGGATTTCCTCCATCGCCTATGGCAAGGAGCGCCCGGTGGCCGAGTGCGATGCCGAACAATGCTGGTCCCAGAACCGCCGCGCCGTTACCGTGATTACAGGTGGTGCCAAGTAGCAACAGTCGCCGGCTTTGTTGTCAGGCCCGGCCCGTAGCCTCAATTTTACCGCGTTTGCGGCCCAGTTCCACGTCATAACGGCGGGTGAAAAATGGTGTCGGACATGTTGAAATACCTGCGATATTCAATCGTTTTGGCAATGATCCTGGGTGGCTTGGCCGCCCCGGCCATGGCCCAGTCGGCATCGGAACTCGCGGTGCGCGTCACCCAGATGGAAGACCAGATGCGCCAGCTCGTGGGCCAGGTCGAGGAACTCACTTTTCAGGTGAAGCAGTTGAAGGGCCTACGCGGAGAGAGCGATACGGGCGCCATTGATAGCGTTCCCCAGCAGGAGCCTGCCAAAACGAAGCAACTGGCTACCCAGAACGCTCCCGCGGACCAGGGCCTTGAGCAAATCGAGGACCAGCCGCTGGCCCAGGCGTCCGCTGAACAGACGTACATGAAAACCATCGTCAACGAAGACGGCTCGGAAGACCAGGTGATCGCCAAGCAGGCTCCAGGCCCCAAGGTTTTGGGATCGCTTAATAGTTCCGCGAGCATTACCGACGATGGCGGCTTTCAAGGGCAAGTCCTCGTGGCTCCGGCCCAGCAAGAATCCAATGCCGATGCCGACCTGAGCCAGGGAGACTCGATCGAAACCGTTTCGCTTAGCCCCGATTCCCCAGAGGCACTTTACGAGCGGTCCTATGAAAGCATGATGCGGCGCCAGTACGGCGAAGCAGAGGCGGGGTTCAGCACCTTCATCGAAAAGTTCTCTGACAACAGTCTGGCAGGCAGCGCGCAATACTGGCTGGGCGAGACCTATTATACCCAGAGCGATTTCCGCCAGGCGGCGCAGGCGTTTCTCCGGGGCTATAAACAATTCCCCAAGAGCCGCAGAGCAGCGGACAGCTTGCTGAGGCTCGGCATGTCGCTTGACCGGATGGGGCAAAAGCAACAGGCCTGCGCGTCCTACGATGCCGTGAGCGCCGAATATCCGAAGGCGGTCGAGGCCAGGAAGCGGGCACAGGCCGAAGCCAAGCGTGCCGGCTGCTCGGCCTGATCCCACCCGACTTTTCCAACCTATCGCTACGCGGAAGCACGTCGCACTTGCCGTTTCCGGCGGGTCGGACTCCACGGCGCTGCTGCGGCTTGCCGCCCAGTGGCAAGGGCTGCCGCGCTTCACTGTTATGACCGTGAACCATGGGTTGCGAGCCGAGTCTGTGCAGGAGGCCCGCCAGGTGGCGGAATGGGCGGCGGAAGCGGGACTGCCCCACGTCATCCTGCACTGGAATTCGCCCAAGCCGCAAACCGGCATTCAGGCCAAGGCCCGGACCGCGCGCTATGATCTCATGTCGGAATGGTGCCGCTACAACGATGTGCCGGTGTTGCTCACGGGACATACGCTGGACGATCAGGCCGAGACGGTTCTGATGCGGCTGGCGCGGACAACGAGCCTCGACAGCCTTGCCGGCATCCATCGTTTCAGCCGGTGGAACGATACGGAACTGTTTCGCCCGTTGCTGGGTGAGAAGAGGCAAGACCTCCGCGCCTATCTCTCATCCGTCGGGCAAGGCTGGATCGAAGACCCGAGCAACGATGACGAACGCTTCGAACGGGTCCGCATCCGTAAGGCGATGGCCGGCCTCGGGGATATCGGCATTACCGCGGAAGCGCTGGGTGAACTGGCCTGGCGAGCAACGGAGGCGGTAGAGGGGCTTTGGCGCGCCACGGACGATTGGGTGAAACTTCATGTGCAGGAATTTGAAACCGGCCATTGTACGATCCCGCTCGAGCCATTCGCCGGACAAACGGCAGCCCTCCAGACTCGCATTCTTGGGCGTCTGATCAGCCGTTTTGGTGCAGGAAAAATGCCGGAGCCCGGCGAACTGGAGTTGCTTTCGGCCTGGATTGCAACGGGCGGCAGCCGCCGCACCCTCGGCGGGGCCATTCTGGCGCGGCGCAAGGATCATCTGC
>JACMJT010000449.1 GCA_014380505.1 Hyphomicrobiales bacterium
GTTCGCTCATCGCGCTCTTGCGAGCAAGGTTCTTGGCCGAGCCGCGGCCGAACTTGCGGCCGTCTTTGTCATAGGCGACCTTCTCGGTCAGCGGCGGGAACAGGCCGAAGTTGACGTTCATCGGCTGGAACGACGACGGCCCGGCGTCGATGGTCTCGATGTGGCCGCCGGTGATATGCGCGAGCAGCGCGCCATGCGCCGTCGTCTGCGGTGGCGCGATGATCGCCTCGCCGCGGCGCTCGGCGGCGGCAAAGCGCCCGGTGAGCCCGCCGATGGCGGCGGATTCGACATAGCCTTCGCACCCGGTGATCTGGCCGGCAAAGCGCCAGCGCGGATTGGCTTTCAGGCGCAGAGTTTCATCGAGGAGCTTTGGCGAATTGAGGAATGTATTGCGATGCAGCCCGCCGAGCCGCGCAAATTCGGCGTTCTGCAGGCCGGGAATGGTGCGGAACACGCGCACCTGTTCGCCGTGTTTCAGCTTGGTCTGGAAGCCGACCATGTTGAACAGCGTGCCGAGTTTGTTGTCCTGCCGCAGTTGCACGACGGCGTAGGGCTTCACGTCGGGCGCGCGCGGATTGGTCAGGCCGAACGGTTTCATCGGGCCATGGCGCAGCGTCTCGGAGCCGCTCTCCGCCATCACTTCGATAGGCAGGCAGCCGCTAAAATAGGGCGTGGATTTTTCCCATTCCTTGAAATCGGTTTTCTCGCCGTCCAGCAGCGCCTGCACAAAGGCTTCATACTGCGCCCGGTCCATCGGGCAGTTGATATAGTCTTTGCCCGTGCCGCCGGGTCCCACCTTGTCATAGCGCGATTGAAACCATGCCTTGTCCATGTCGATGGTCTCGCGATGAATGATCGGCGCAATGGCATCAAAGAAGGCCAGATCCGCTTCACCCGTGATCTGCCCAATGGCCTTGCTCAGGGCAGGGGAGGTCAAAGGTCCCGTGGCGACGATGACATTGTCCCAGTCTTCCGGCGGCAATCCCGCAATCTCATCATATTCGACAGTGACGAGGGGATGAGCTTTGAGCGTCTCTGTAACTTCCGTTGAGAAGGCCTCACGGTCCACCGCCAGCGCCCCGCCCGCCGGCACCTGGTGCCGGCCAGCGGTTGCCATAATCAGTGAACCCGCGCTGCGCATTTCCCAATGCAAAAGCCCCACCGCATTCTGGTCGGCATCATCGGAACGGAAGGAATTGGAACACACAAGCTCGGCAAAACCACCCGTCTTGTGGGCATCGGTTCCCACCTTCGGCCGCATCTCGTGCAGCACCACCGGAACCCCGGATTGCACAACCTGCCAGGCCGCCTCGGACCCCGCCATGCCGGCCCCGATAATATGGATAGGTTTTGTCATGGGCGTGCCATTAGCATAGACCTCCGAGTGAAACAAACTCACGGCTTGCAGATTGTTCCCGGGAGAGGCATGAGAAGCCAAGGAGTGCCTCCATGTCATCGATCCTTGCAGACCTCACAACCGAGCTTTCCGCCATCCGCTGCCAGTCCCTGTGGAAAACCGAACGGCCCATCCTGTCGCCGCAAAGCTCCCATATCGAAGTGGGCGGCCACCGCAAAGTTCTAAATTTCTGCGCCAACAACTACCTGGGCCTGGCCGACCATCCCGCCCTTATCCAAGCCGCCAAGGAAGCCCTGGACAGCCACGGCCTCGGCATGGCCTCAGTACGCTTCATCTGCGGCACGTCAGACCTTCACAACCAACTCGAAGCCCGCATTGCCAGCTATGTGCAAATGGAAGATGCCATCCTCTACGCTGCCTGTTTTGACGCCAATGGTGGCGTGTTCGAGCCGCTCTTCGGCGAGCAGGATGCCATTATTTCCGATGCCCTTAACCATGCCTCGATCATAGACGGCATTCGCCTGTGCAAGGCGGCACGCTATCGCTACGCCAATGGCAACATGGCGGATCTGGAAAGCCAATTGAAAAAAGCCCGCGGCGAAAACAAGCGACGTATCGTAATCGTCACCGATGGCGTATTTTCCATGGATGGCTATTTCGCCAAGCTGGGCGAAATCAGGAAACTGGCTGACACCTATGACGCGCTGATTTTGGTCGATGACTGCCACGCCACCGGTTTCACCGGGCCGCAAGGCAGGGGAACACCTGCGAAAGCCGGGATCAAGGTTGATATCCTTACCGGCACATTGGGCAAGGCTCTGGGTGGCTCGGCTGGTGGCTACATCGCGGCAGCAAAACCCATCGTCGATCTCATGCGCCAGCGCTCGCGCCCCTATCTCTTTTCCAACGCGCTCCCGCCACCCATCGTTGCCGCCGCAATCAAGGCCATTGATCTGGCCGAGCAGGGCGATGATCTGCGCGCCAAACTCGTTGACAACGCCCAGCGCTTTCGCGCCGGGATGAGCAAGGCCGGTTTCAATCTGCTGGCGGGCGAGCACCCGATCATTCCGGTGATGCTTGGCGAGGCCAAGCTGGCCCAGGAGATGGCCGCAAAACTTTACGAGCGCGGCATCTATGTGACGGGCTTCTTCTTTCCCGTCGTGCCGCAAGGCAAGGCGCGGATCAGGACGCAAATGTCCGCCGCCCATTCGTCACAGGATATTGATACCGCCATTGCA
>JACMJT010000057.1 GCA_014380505.1 Hyphomicrobiales bacterium
CATCCACTTGCGAACCGGGAAGGAAGGCCACGGCGCCGCCGAGATCGACGGTGAAGCCGCCCTTGACCCTGCCGAAGATCACGCCATCGACGCGTTCATTCTTGGTGGAGAGTTGCTCGAGGCGGGTCCAGGCTTCCTCGCGCTTGGCCTTTTCGCGCGACAGGACGGCTTCGCCGAGCGCGTTCTCGATCCGCTCGAGATAGACTTCGACGGTGTCGCCGACCTTGAGTTCGGAGTTCTTGCCCGGCTGGGCAAATTCCTTGACGGCGATCTTGCCCTCGGTCTTGAGGCCCACATCGATGATGGCGAAATCATTCTCGATCGAAACGACGTGGCCCTTGACGACGGAACCTTCCGAGGCCGGATTTTCGGTGTAGCTTTCGGCAAGCAGGGCTTCGAAGTCTTCGCGCGTGGGAGTGAGGGAAACGGCGGATTTCGCCATGGGGTGTTACGTCCTTACAAAAATCGAGGCTGGCCCGGCGGAAAACCCGCTAGGACGTCCCGCAAGGCCCCCGTTGCTGATAATGGGGGCCTCGCGGACAAACCGCGACAAGCATTTCAAGACCCGGCCAAGCCCTGAAACAGTTTGGGATTAAGTTGGAAACCCCGGTTCACGTTCGCACTTTTTGGGCGCGGCCTGGAACGGGCGGGGATATAGGCCAAACGCGCGAGGCGGGCAAGGCCGTTATCATGGGAGTAACGGGTCAGTTTGGAGTTCCGCTTGGGTTCAGCAAGAGACTTGGAGTTGAGCAGATTGTAATGAGACTGCGTCAGATTGCGGTGCTGCAGGGACAAGGTAACATGGACTTAACCTGCGTTAGTGAATCGCCGTTGGCCTATCGACAAGTTTCTCGACCAACCGCCTTAGCTCGGACGGAGTGGTATGGCCGGCGACCACCTCGTGATAACCAATACCTGCACGCCGTAGCGCCTCCTTCTTGACCGCATCGCGCGCGGCTGCCGTGCCCTGATAATGCGCGCCGCCCTGATATTCGATGGCATGTCGAGGATGGCAGTCCCCGTCCACAATAAGTAGGTCGATCCGTTTCGAGTTGATGCACCGGTAAGCTTCCGCGTCCTGACAACGGAGAATCTCACCCACTGAAACTTGCGCCATCACCTGCCACTCAGGGTTAAGGCTAATGACAATACGGTCAACCTCCCTAAAGACCCGCGCTTCGCGCTTATTGAGGAGCGGCTGAATTGAGAAGTTCGCGCCCATAACAATCCGCAATTGGTCTGCAGCATCAGGCTGCTTCAGCACCGTTGAATCAGGATTTGGAAACCACTGTCTGTTAGCAATGTTGCCCTCATTGCGCTTTCTCTCCCAGTGCCCGCGGTTCCTTTCCCGCCATGCCTTCCGTCGCATTTTGGAAGAAAACTGCTCGATTGCTATGCCAACAAAGCCGCCGACAAGCAAAATACCGATTATTATTGCGATAATCTCAGGCGGCATGCCAGCAATCTAGCAGCAATCAAATTGAACTAAAATACTCATCCGACATCTACCGGACGACTGGCCTGTTGAGACCACGATTTACGCAAACTTGCATCATTCTCAAGACCGGACCTTGGCGATATGCGTCGGCGATCCGCCAAAGCCGTATTGTCTGCTCAGGGTCAAAAGCGGAATTTCAAACTGACCCACTGCCATCATGGAGACCGGGACGCAACCGCAGCGAGGGCGGCTTCGACTGCTTGAGCAATGTCCATGCCGGACGTGTCAATAATTGTGGCATCGGCGGCGGCAACCAGCGGTGCCGTGGCGCGCGCGCTGTCGCGGGCGTCGCGGGCGCGGATTTCGGCGAGGACTTTATCATAGGATACGGCGCCCAGCTCCAGTTGCCGGCGCTTGGCGCGGATTTCCGGCGATGCCGTGATGAAGAGTTTTACATCGGCGTCGGGGCAGACGACGGTGCCGATATCGCGTCCGTCGAGGACGGCGCCGGGTTCTTTGCGGGCAAATGCGCGCTGGAGGTGAAGCAGTGCCGTTCTCACCTCGGGGATGACGGCCACTAGGGAGGCGGCGGCGGCCACGGCTTCGCCGCGCAAGTCCTCATCGCGATAGTTTTTTGGATCGAGCGCGTTGGCGGCGGCCGCGGCAGCGGCAGCGTCCGCTGGATCCCCTCCGGCTCGCAGGACGGCCAGTCCCACCATGCGGTAGAGCGAACCCGTATCGAGGAAGTGGTAGCCGAAGTAGCGGGCGAGTGCGCGTGCCACGGTGCCCTTGCCGGCGGCGGCGGGGCCATCGACGGCGATGATCATTTGGCCCCTGCCGCGGCGATGCGGGCGCCCATGCTGTTCAGGAGATGCACGAAATCGGGAAAGCTGGTGGCGATGAAGCGGCTGTCGTCAACCGTTGTGTAAATGCGCGACGCCAGGCCCATGACGAGGAAGGCCATGGCGATGCGGTGATCCATGTGGGTGGTGACGATGCCGCCGCCGGGAGCGCCGCCGCCTGAGACCTCAAGCCAGTCGCGGCCCGACGCCGTTGTCACGCCATTGGCCTGAAGGCCCGCTTCCACTGCCGCCAGGCGGTCGCTTTCCTTGACGCGGAGTTCCTCCAGCCCCTCCATTCGCGTCGTGCCTTCGGCGAAGGACGCGGCGACGCTGAGGATCGGATATTCGTCGATCATCGAGGGAGCGCGGGCTGCGGGAACCCTGATCCCACGGAGTTGCGAGGATTTCACGTGGAGGTCGCCCATTTCTTCGCCACCGGCAAAGCGGCGGTTTTCGATGGTGATATGGGCGCCCATTTCGAGCAGTGTCTCGATGAGGCCGGTGCGCGTCGGGTTCAGCATGATGTTTTCGATTGTGATCGCCGAACCCGCCGTTATGAGTGCAGCAACCAGCGGAAATGCCGCCGAGGACGGATCGCCCGGCACGTCGATCTCCTGGGCCTTCAGCTCGTGCTGGCCTTCGATGGAGATGTGGCGGCCATCATCCTTCTGTTCGACGGTGAGCCTTGCGCCGAAACCCTGGAGCATGCGCTCGGTATGATCGCGGGTGGGGATAGGTTCGATGACGGTGGTGCGGCCCGGCGTGTTGAGGCCCGCCAGCAGAATGGCGGATTTTACCTGGGCGGAGGCTACAGGGAGCCTGTAGACGATGGGGACGGCGTGTTTGGCGCCATGGAGCGTCAATGGCAGGCGGCTGCCTTCGGACGTTTCAAAGCGTGTCCCTATTATTTCGAGCGGAGCGGTGACGCGCCCCATGGGGCGCTTCGAGAGGGAGGCATCGCCGACGCAGCGGGCCGTCAGTGGTGTCGAGGCCATCAAGCCCATGGCGAGGCGGACGCCGGTGCCGGAATTGCCGAAATCGAGGGGTGCTTCGGGCGATTGCAGGCCGGCGACGCCGACGCCTTGCACCCGCCAGAGTCCGTCGCGGCTGCGTTCCGCTTTTGCGCCTAATGCCGTCATCGCCCTGGCCGTGTTCACCACGTCCTCGGCTTCCAGCAGCCCTTTGATGCGGGTCTCGCCGACGGCCACGGCGCCGAGCATCAGAGCCCGGTGGGAAATGGATTTGTCGCCGGGGACGCGAATGAGGCCCTTGAGCCCGGAGGTCTTGCGGGATACGAGCGGGAGAGGCGCCGTCTGCTGCATGGGCCGTCAGTTACACGATGGGGCCTTCCCCTGTCACGCGGGGTTTTGACATTGGCGGCGCTCCGTGTCATGGAACCGCCAATCATCACAATCACTCTGCCGTTCTCGAAAGGAACACCCCGTGGTCAAGGCTGAACTCGGAACCAAACGCACGTGCCCCTCCTGTGCGACGCGCTTCTACGATCTCCTGAAGAATCCCATCGTGTGTCCCAAGTGCGGCGTGAGTTTCGTCGCCGCCGCGATCCTGCCATCGAAGGGCGATTTCCCGGGTGCCGCCCAAGCGCAACCCAAACCCCGCGCCGTGGTGGAAGAGGAAGTGGAAGTGGCCGATGTCGAACTGGTGAGCCTCGAAGACGCCGAGGAGCCGGATACCGCCGATGATGAAACGGCGGGCATCGAGGATGTCGATCTCGGCGAAGAGGCCGAGGCGCCGGAAGCCGGCGAGGACGATACCTTCCTGGTCGAGGAAGAAGAGGACGGCAACCCGGTGTCCGGCCTCGTCGACAGCGGCCCCGCGGGCGCTAAGGAAGAAGAGCCCTGATCCGCTTTATGCTTGATTGTTTAGCAGGGCGGACCTAGTTTCCGCCCGCTTCGCCGCCACCCAAGCGGCGCTCATCTGGTTAGGGGTCATAGCTCAGTTGGGAGAG
>JACMJT010000450.1 GCA_014380505.1 Hyphomicrobiales bacterium
ACATGAATGTCCGCGACAACATGAGTTTTTCCCTGAAGCTTGCCAGACGCCCGCGAGCGGAGATCGATGGGAAGGTCGCCTGGGCCGCGAAGATTCTCAATCTTGAACCCTATTTGAAACGTTATCCGCGCGAGCTTTCGGGCGGCCAGCGCCAGCGTGTGGCCATGGGCCGCGCCATCGTGCGGAACCCCGCGGTGTTTCTGTTCGACGAGCCGCTGTCCAACCTCGATGCCAAACTGCGCGTCCAGATGCGCACCGAAATCAAGGAGCTGCACGCCAGGCTCCAGACCACGACGATCTATGTCACCCATGACCAGATCGAAGCGATGACTATGGCCGATGAAATCGTCATCTTGCGTGACGGGGTAATCGAACAGGTGGGTTCACCGCTCGACGTCTACGATCATCCGGCAAATTTGTTCGTCGCCGAATTCATCGGCTCGCCGGCGATGAATATGCTGGCGGGCGAAGTTACCGCCAAGGGAGTGCGCATCGCTCCGGGCGTGTTGCTGCCGTTGCCAAAGAGCCACGGAGCAAAATCCGGACAGAAGGTGATCTACGGCATCCGTCCCGAGCATCTGATTTTGGGCAAAGGCATCAAGGCCAAGGTCAATGTCACCGAACCCACGGGGCCAGAGATCCATATCTACGCCGATATGGGCGGCGCTGAAGTCTGCGCCATCACCGATGATCGCGTCAGCTATCCCCGGGGCAGCGGCATCGAATTGGCTCCCCGCCTCAACAAGGTTCACCTTTTCGACGCAGAAACAGGAAAAGCCATCGCGTGAGCACGGTCGCCATATTGGGCGCAGGCGTCATGGGTTCCGCCATGTCGTTCCCGGTCTGCGACCGCGGCCATCGGGTTCGGCTCATCGGCACTCACCTCGATGGCGCCATCATCGATAGTTTGCAGGCAAGCGGGACGCACCCGAAACTCAATACTGCACTTCCCGAAGGCGTTGAGAGTTTCGATCACAAAGATATTGGCGAAGCGTTGCGCGACGCAGATATTGTCATCCTTGGCGTCAGTTCAGTCGGTGCCGGCTGGGCCATCGACGGGCTCAGCGAAAACCTCAAAGCCCCAGCCCCGGTGGTTATGCTCACCAAGGGATTGTATGCGGAACCGGCAAGGCTCACGGCGCTGCCGGAGCGGGTCAAGGCAGAAGTGAAGCGCCGCACCGGCATGGTGCTGGAGATCGCAGGAGTAGGCGGCCCATGCATCGCCGCGGAACTGGCGGCGCGCCATCACACCGGAACGGTGATCGCAGCCCATGATTTTGACCTGGCGAAGCGTCTCTGCGCCATGCTCGAAACATCTTACTATCATCCCCGTCCCACGACCGATGTTATCGGTGTCGAGGCCTGTGCCGCCTTCAAGAATTTTTTTGCGATTGCCGTGGGCTGGGCCGGGAAAAATCACAATGCCGCGGCGAACATTTTTAATCAGGCGATCATCGAGATGATGACAATCGCTCGCACCCTAGGCGGTGAAGATGCCTCGGTCTGGGGCATGGCGGGTGCAGGGGATCTTTATGTCACTTGCCTGGCCGGGCGCAATTCAAGGCTTGGCGGACATCTCGGCCAGGGCCTCACTTATCGCCAGGCCATAAACGGCCCGATGCGGGGTGAAACCATCGAGGGCGCCGATCTTGGACTTGCAACGGCAATGACCTTGCAAGCGATGATGACGGAAGGCAAGTTCGCCAGGGGCGCCCTGCCGCTGACGCAAGCACTTCTCGCAGCCCTTACCGAGGATAAGCCGCTCGAGCTTCAGTGGGCGGATTTTCACAGATGACCGGTTACAGACCCGTGATCGGCCGGGGATTGGTGCCATCGAAATAGCGCGAATAGCGGAAAGGGGCGGGGTCGACGCAGGGAGTTTCACCCGTCACCAGTTGCGCCACGAATTTGCCTGCACCTGGACCCAGGCCAAAGCCATGGCCGGAAAAGCCGGTGGCCAGATAGAATCCTTTCAACTTTTCAACCGGGGACATGACCGGCACCGCATCGGGCATGGCGTCGATGACGCCGGCCCAGCGTTCGGCGATCCGCATGGGGCCGAAGGCAGGGAAATAGTCTTTCAGGCTGGCGGCGGCTTGGTCGAGAATCGAATTTACAGGCTCGGGATCGAGAATGCGCACCTGTTCGAAGGGCGAGACTTCGTCCAGCGTCCAGCGCCGCGCCAGTCGCGCCTCGTCGATGAAGCGTTTGCCTATGCGGAGCTTGATGCCGTTCCAGTCCAAAATTAGGGCGGGAAGAAAGCGGAAGAAAAGGCGAAAACTGTCGGGCACGATATCGGCCACGGAGAAATGCTGGTGGGCGATGGTAAAGCCGCCGTCAGTACGCTTGCGGATGCCGAAACCGCCACCCGATCCGCTGCGGATGAAGCCCACATCGATGGGGTCGGTCCGCATCACCGAACTGATGACGTCAAGCTGCGGCAACTCGATACCGATGTTATGACAGAAACGCCGCGACCAGGCGCCGCCCGCCAGCACAACCGTATCGCAGGCGATAGCACCTTTTTCGGTGACCACAGCGGAAACCCGGCCCGCCGATGTCTCCAACCCGCGCACGGCGCAGTTGGTGAAGATTTTTGCACCCTTGCGCCGCGCGGCCATGGCCATGGCGGGAACAGCCATGAAAGGTTCAGCGCGGCCATCCGCTTCCGTGAAAAGAGCGCCTTTCCACTGGCGGGTCGATCCCGGCATGAGATTGCCTGCCTCGGCGCCTGAGACAATGCGGGTGCTGAGGCCATAGGGTTTGGCGTTCTCCGCGTACCATTTCTCTTTCGCGGCAAGTTCCGCGTCGGTTTCGCACAGATAGACGATGCCGCTTTGGACAAAGCCCGTATCGGCGTTAATCCGCCGATTCATGCCGCGCCACAGATCGAGCGATTCGAGAATCAGGGGAATCTCGCGCGGGTCGCGCCCCATCTGGCGGCACCAGCCCCAGTTGCGGCTCGATTGTTCGGCAGCGATCTCGCCTTTTTCGAATACCGCCACATCGATACCGCGCTCGGCGAGTTCGAGGGCCGTGCAGACGCCGGCAATACCGCCGCCGATCACGGCAACGGCGCATTTGCGAGGAAGATCGGTGTCGGAAGCGATTGTGTCGATGAGGGGCATGGGGGAGGAATAGCGAAGTACTGCCCCGCACGGCAAGCCTCATGGGCGCGGATGAGCCTTGTGGTATTGTTCAAGCAGATGGGCGCGGTCGACTTCGGTGTAGATTTGCGTGCTCGACAGGCTGGCGTGGCCGAGAAGTTCCTGGATGGTGCGAAGATCGGCGCCATTGCCAAGAAGATGCGTAGCGAAGGAATGGCGGAGCGCATGGGGAGTGGCGGTATCGGGCAGGCCCAGGGCGCCGCGCATGCGTTCGATCAGGAGCTGAATGAGGCGCGCATCCAGTGGTCCACCCTTGAGACCCCGGAACAGGGGCTCATTTTCCTTCAGCGTGAAGGGACAGAGGTCCAAATAGACGTCGATCGCCGCACGGGCCTGGCTGAGGACGGGGACGATCCGGGTCTTGTTGCCTTTGCCGATGATCACGAGGGGATCGGTGCGGGATACGCGCAGCGTCAAGCCTAGGGCTTCCGAAATGCGAAGCCCGCAGGCATAGAGCAGCGTCAGCACCGCCGTGTCGCGGGCGACAATCCATTTCGGTGTCTCGCCGGAGACAAGACCATCGGCCCGGGCGAGGCGGCCCGCCTGTTCGATGCTCAGGGGCTTTGGCACCGAATGGGGGAGCTTGGGCGATTGCAAGGCGGAAAGGGCGGAATTGCGAAACAGCCCGTTGCGTTCAGCGTAGCGGAAGAAGGAGCGGATGGCCGAGAGCTGGCGCGCCAGGGACCGGCTTTCAATGCTACCCGAACGGCGCTTTGCCAGGAACGCGCGGAAATCGGCGGTACTGAGACCCTCGAGATCGGATATGGCGGCTGCGCCGCCCAGATGGTCCATCAGGAAGGCGGCAAACTGGCCCGTGTCGCGGGCGTAAGCTTCAATCGTCTTGGGCGCGGCGCGGCGCTCCGACTTCAGGAAGGCCAGCCACTGGGCCGCCGCCGCGGCGGCATCGGGGGCAAAG
>JACMJT010000451.1 GCA_014380505.1 Hyphomicrobiales bacterium
TCAGCCTGAACCTCAAGCCAGATAGTATTTAGTTTATCGGGAGTTAGCTCCCCTTCCTTGCGTGCCGTGTGAACCTTGCGCTCGAACGTGTAAAACGCGATCTGGCGCACCACCGTGTTGATCATGTCCTCGACCTTGGAGGCCAGCAGGGCTTTACGTTTTTTGGGATCGGTCGTCTCCCTCAGCAGCGCCTGGAAGGTGAGCATCTCGCCGAAGACACTCGCGGTCTCCGCCAGCGTCAGAGGCGTGGACGCCATCAGCGCGCCCTGCCCTTTTGCCAATACCTGATGCACGCCGTGGCCAAGCTCATGGGCGAGCGTCATCACGTCCCGCGTACGGCCGAGATAATTGAGCAGCACGTAAGGATGTGCCGATGGCACCGTCGGGTGGGAAAAGGCGCCGGGCGCTTTTCCGGCGCGTGTTGGCGCATCGATCCAGCGCTTGTCGAAAAACGTCTTGGCGATCGCCGCCATTTCGGGGGCGAATTCGCCATAGGCCTTGAGCACGATTTTTTCGGCATCGGCCCATGGCACCTCGCGCGTGTCTTCGGCGGGAAGCGGCGCATTGCGGTCCCAGTGCATGAGCTTGTCCTTGCCCAGCCACTTCGCTTTCATTTTGTAATAGCGGTGCGAGAGCTGCGGATAGGCCGCGCGCGCCGCTTCGACCAGCGCCGCCACCACTTCGGGCTCCACCCGGTTGGAGAGATGGCGGGCGTCCGCGATATCCTTGAAGCCCCGCCAGCGGTCGGAAATTTCCTTGTCCTTGGCCAGCGTGTTGGTGATGAGGGTAAAGAGTTGCAGGTTTTCCGTGAAAGTTTTGGCGAGCGCGTCCGCTCCCGCCTTGCGCTTGGCCTCGTCCTTGTCCTGCAGCAGGTTGAGCGTGGGTTCGAGTGTGAGCTTTTCGCCGTTCACCTCAAAGCGCATGGCCGCCATTGATTCATCGTAGAGGCGATTGAAGGCGCTGAAACTCGTCAGCGACTTTTCCAGGAACAATTCCTCCAGCTTGTCGTCGAGCTGATAGGGCCTCTCCATCCGCAGGTTTTCGATCCACGGCCGGTAATGGGCGAGTTCCGGAACTTTCATTGCCGTTTCAAGCGCTTGATCTTCGATGCGATTGAGTTCGAGTTCAAAGAACAGAAGCAGCGTCGAAATTTCCGTGAGCTTGGCGTTGACATCGCCATAGAATTTGCCGCGCTTGGGATCGGTGGTGTCGCCCACATAATAAAGCTGCGCATAGGAGCCGGTGCGGCCAAGAAGATCGGACAGCGCCTCATAGGTTTTGAGCGCCTCGGCCAGTTGCGCGCCATTCAGCGAGGCCAATTGCCCGCGATATTTTTCAGCGAAGGCTTTCGCCTCCGCCTCGCCCTGCTTCATGTCGGCGGCAAATGCCGGGGCATCGGGTGCGGCATAGAGATCGGCGAGGTTCCATTCGGGCAAGGTTCCAAGGGCGTTGGCGGTCATGTCGTATCCTTTAAAATGCAGGACGCTCATATGGCGAAGAAAAACCCTAACCGCAACGCCCGCGAGAGTGTGCCCAAACGTGTTATCTCATTAATCCCGCCTTTACCGTTCCCTGCCACATTAAGGCGACCAGCGAAAGAGATCAGCACCGCTCCCGCTCAACCCCATTATTCCGCTTTATTTGAGAGTTGTTAGTCGAGCATGGCTTCACGCATTTTGATTGTCGAGGATGATCCGGCACAGCGCCGCATCCTTGAAGAACTCGTCAAGCGCTTTGGTTTCGAATCCATGGCAGTGGATGGCGGCGCCAAGGGCCTCGAATGCCTTAGGAGCCAGGCCGGCGGCAGCATCGAGCTTGTGATCCTCGACCTCAACATGCCGGGCATGGATGGGCTGGAGTTCCTTGAAAGATTGCAAGCGATCCGAGGCGATCTGCCGGTGATCGTGCAAACCGCGCAAGGGTCCATCGAAACCGTGATCAAGGCGATGCGCGCCGGGGCCGACGACTTCGTGGTGAAACCGATTTCACCCGAGCGGCTCAAGGTATCGATCCAGAACCTTCTCAAGGTGACGGCACTCACCGAGGAAGTGAAACGCCTGAACAAGAAAGTGGGGGGCGCCCTCACATTTGACGATTTGATCGCCGCCTCGCCCGCCATGGCCAATGTGCTTCGCCTGGGCCGCCGCGGCGCCCAGTCCAATATTCCGATCCTGATCGAAGGCGAATCCGGCGTCGGCAAGGAAATGATCGCCCGCGCCATACAGGGCGAAAGCGAACGCCTAGGCAAACCATTCGTCGCGGTGAACTGCGGCGCTATCCCCGAGAACCTCGTCGAGTCGATCCTGTTCGGTCACGAGAAAGGCTCCTTCACCGGCGCCACGGGCAAACACCTCGGCAAATTCCAAGAGGCCGATGGCGGCACGCTATTCCTCGATGAGGTTGCCGAACTGCCCTTCGACATGCAGGTCAAGCTCTTGCGCGCCATTCAGGAAGGCGAGATCGATCCCGTCGGTTCGCGGAAATCCGTCAAGGTCAATATCCGCCTTGTTTCCGCCACCAACCGCAACATGATCGAGATGGTGAAAAAGGGGCAGTTCCGCGAGGATCTCTATTACCGCCTCAATGTCTATCCCATCATGGTGCCGCCGCTGCGCGATCGCAAAGAGGATATCCCGGCACTCGTTGACCACTTCATCACCCGTTTCGCCGCCGAAGAAGGCCGCAAGGTGCGGGGCATCGATCCACACGCCTTGGGACTGCTTCGCGGCTATTCCTGGCCGGGCAACGTGCGCCAGCTTGAGAACACGGTATTCCGGGCGATTGTGCTGTGCGAAGGCGACAGGCTGGAAATCCAGGACTTTCCCCAGATCGCGGCCCTCGTCGAAGGCTATGAAATCACCATTCCTGCGGCTCCCCTTCAGCCGCCCAAGCCATCCTTACCCCAGGGCGCGGCTGCCATCATGGGCGGAACCTCGGTTGCGCCCTCGGCTGGCGCTGCGGTCAGCGACGGCATGGCGCTGGGCATCCCGGTCGTCACCGGCGGCGGGCACATGCGCAAACTCGAGGAAGTCGAAGCCGACATGATCCGCCTGGCATTGCACCGGTATCGCGGCCAAATGTCGGAAGTCGCTCGCAAATTGGGAATTGGCCGATCGACGCTCTATCGCAAGATGAAAGATATGGGCCTCGCTGAGGGAACTGGGTGACAGCGAGTGTATTTATAGAAGGTAAGGTCCGTTGCCAGTTGATTTGCCACAATCCAGTGACTAGGTTTTACCTTAACGACAGGAATTGCATTCAATGAAGACGGTTCTGCTGCGTGTGACGGTTGCCGCGATGACAACCGCGCTTACGTTTGGCGTGGCGCTCGCCGACCATGAGTCTTACAAGAAAAAGAAGAAGCGGAATTTCTTTGAAAGTCTGTTCTCGCGCAACGATTTCTCCAGGGATCGTGAAAACTGGGATATCCAGCAAAAGCAGCGCAAACGTTGGGGCCGTTCCGATAACGGCGTGCGCTTCATCTATGGGTCAAGGTCGGACAACCCCTGGTACCGGAAGAACCTCCGCAAAGACTTCGACCCCGAACCCGAATTCAAGGGTTTGGGAACTGGCAATTTAACCTATGTGGCGGACAAGCTGGTGTCCCTAGGCGGAGGAAGCTTTAAGGAGCCTCGCCCGGCGGATGCCGCAGCCGCGGCTATCTTTGACGCGCTTGCCAGCAAGGACCTGGGCATCAGGGTCGTGCCTGAAATCAAGCTGGCAATCCTCGATCACTACCGCGCCCAGGGCTTCAGTCCCCTGTGGCTGGACGGCGGCAAGGCCTCTGGCCGCGCCCGCTCGGTTCTAAAGATCCTCGCTTCGGCGGCCGACGAGGGCATGCAGCCCGCCCATTACCGCCCGCCAGCACTTTCGGATTTCGATGCCGTGGACAGCCTGCCCGCGGACGATTTGGCGGCACTTGCGCGCTTTGAACTGGGCATGACCGCCATGACCCTGAAATATGCCAGGGACGCATCGGGAGGCCAGTTCGACCCCCGCCGCCTGTCGCGCTACAACGACATTACCCCTGAGCGCGTCGCCCCGGCTGACGCCCTGGGGGTCCTCGCCAAGACCTATTTCCCGGCCAGGTATCTCCAGGGGCTTCAGCCCCAGCATGGAGCCTATGGCGCCATGAAAACCGCGCTGGCCGAACTCCGCAAGGAGATGGATGACAAGGCCTTCGAGCCGATCGCCAAGGGCCCCCGGGTGAAGCTCGGCCAGGCCGACCCCCGCATTCCCGCTATTCGCAAGCGCCTTGCCAGCCTGGATGGCGGCAAAACCTCGGACATTACCGACGATCTGCTTGATTCCGACCTCGCCGAGGCGTTGCAGAAATTCCAGAAGACAGCCAAGCTCAAGGCCACCGGCAGGATCGACAACAGCACGGTCAACGCGCTCAACAGCCAGGGCGAGGAGCGCAATTTGACCCGCCTCGCCGACAACATGGAACGGATGCGCTGGCTGCCCAAGAACCTTGGGAACCGCCATGTCTTGGTCAATCAGCCGGCCTTCCAGGTCCGGGTGATGGACGGCCAGTCGGAGGTTTGGCGGAGCAAGGTCATCGTCGGAAAGACCGATACCCAGACGTCGTCTTTCCATGACGAAATCGAAACGGTGGTGTTCAATCCATCTTGGGGCGTTCCGCCCTCGATCATCGCCAACGAATACCTGCCGAAGCTGTGGAACGATCCATCCTACCTCGACCGCATCGGTTTCAAGGTCACGACTCAAAGCGGCCGGCAGATCGACTCAAGCGACGTCGACTGGTGGAACTATAGCGGGAAGGTACCGTTCAATATCCAGCAGCCGCCGGGAGCGGACAATGCGCTGGGCGAACTGAAGTTTCTGTTCCCCAATTCCCACAATATCTACATGCACGACACACCCACCAAAAAGCTGTTCGCCGAAGACGTGCGGACCTTCAGCCACGGCTGCATCCGGGTTGAAAACCCCCGTGAATTCGCCACCGTCCTGCTCGGCTGGGAGCGCTCGAAAGTCGACGCCAACACCGAGGGCAAACAGAGCCAAACGATTGCTCTCGACAGCAAGGTGCCCGTCCACATCACCTATTTCACGGCCTGGCCCGATGCCGACGGCAAGATACAATATTACAACGATATCTATGCCCGCGACGCCGCCATGGACAAAGCCATGACCGCGACCCTCCTCGCCCAGCGTTAACTAACGGAAGAGTCAAGCGTTTTTCGTGGTTGACTCAGGTTAAGCCGTTGTTAATGATGCTCTACCAGAATTGCTAAAATTAAGGGGTTCGGCGGCGGTGGCCGAATCCTTGTTTGCAATCCGGAATGGGTGTAAGCGGGCTTTCAAGCCTTGTTGGGACCTGGACGGGGAAGCCAGAAGGGCATCGGGAAATATCCCGATCGTGTGAGTGGGGAACTAGGTTTGGTAAGAGACACCGGACGACATCGGTCATCACTATCCCGTCTCAAAAATGCCCTCGCTTCGTCAGCGATTGCCACGGTTATTGCCTTGGGCGCGTGGTCGGGGTTTGGATCGCCCGCCATCTCCGGCGGCGAAACGCGGACGCTCTCCCTCCATCATGTCCATACGAAGGAAAGCCTGACCGTCACCTATATGGTCAACGGCAGATATGTTCCCTCGGCCATGAAGAAGATCAACTACCTCCTGCGCGATTGGCGCCGCGACGAGGTGATCACCATCGATCCCAAGACCATCGATCTGGTGTGGGAACTCCATGCCGATCTGGGTTCACATGCGCCCGTCAACATCGTGAGCGGCTACCGCTCGGCCAAAACCAACGGCGCCCTGAAAAAGATGGGCCGCAACGTGGCCAAGAAGAGCCAGCATATCCAGGGCAAGGCCATCGACATATTTTTCCCCGACGTGCCGACCCTCAAGATGCGCAACAGCGCGCTGGTCCGCAAGGTGGGCGGTGTGGGCTATTACCGCAGCGGCGGCGGGCAGACCGGCTTCCTCCATGTGGATTCAGGCCGCGTGCGCCATTGGGGACCCGGCATTGGCGCTCGCGAAATGGCGGGGATCATTCGCGATTACCGCAAGACCGTGGGTGCGAGGCTTAATCGCCAGGACCAGATCCTGCTGGCCGAAACGGAGTCGAACGCTCCCTCCCAGCAATTGGCCAAAACCAAGATTCCCGTCGAAGCCGCCTATGAAGAGGACGACGAATTGGCGGAAATGACGGAAGACGCCAGCGAGGCGCCGAAAGCGCCCGTGCCCAAGGCGGCGGCCAAAAAGCCGGCGGAAACCAAAAAAACCGAAGTCATCGTCGCCGATGCGGGGCCCCGGCCCCGCGCGAAACCCATTGCGGTTTTGATGATGGCGGCCATGAACATGTAGATCGAGCCGGCCTCGGCACCGCCGCCAAAGGTCGTCGAGCGGAATTCGCTGGTGAGCGGCAGCATCGGCGCCGTCGAGGCGCCTGAAACCATGGGCGAGCTCACCCTCTTCGATCCCATCTCGAATGCCGCCGGCAAGGGCGACCTCGCCGATGCGCTCCGCGATGGAACGGAATCGGGCGTGCCCGTCATCAGAACCATCACCGCCTCGGCCGCGGGTAGCGATTTGTCGTGGTGGCCGGGCCAGATGATTTTCAACGGCGATCAGGCTATCCGCCGCGACGGCGCGCCGCGCCCCTTCGCCGGCCGGGAAGCGGGCATCCTGCCGGGCAGTGCCGAGGCCGCGGAAACCCCCAACCTCGCACTGACAAAAACACCGCAATCGGCCTCCGGCAAGGGCGACCGGCTGAGCGTCAACCGCCAGGGCAAAGGCAGCTTGCCGATGGAAATGACCCTGTCCTCGCAAATCCTGCGCCTGCTGGAAAACCAGTAATCGGCAACTCCCTCACCCTGAGGTGCTGCATAGCAAGCCTCGAAGGGTCCTGATGCAACACACATTACTGCCACCAATGCTTCGAGGCTTGGCCCTTGCGGGCCTCGCACCTCAGCATGAGGGAAGGAAACTCTAATTCCTCACCCTGAGGTGCGAGCGGAGCGAGCCTCGAAGGGTGCTGGTCCAGCGCGGAACGTTGCCATGCTTCGAGGCTCGGCCTTGCGAACCTCGCACCTCAGCATGAGGAGAACGTCTACTTCCCCGCCGCCCCGTTTTCGCCGACGTAGGCGATGCGCAGCATGTTGGTGGCGCCGGGGGTGCCGAGCGGCATGCCAGCGGTGATGATGATGCGCTGGCCAGCTTCCGCGAAACCTTCCGTGTAAGCGATGCGGGCGGCCCTCGCCACCATGTCGTCGAGGTCGCTGGCGTCATCGGTCAAGACACAATGGAGGCCCCAGCCGATGGCCAGGCGCCGCGCCGTGGCAGCGATGGGGGTGAGTGCGATCACCGGCGTATCGGGGCGTTCGCGCGCCACGCGGAGGCCCGTTGAGCCCGAGGCCGTATAACAGACGATGGCCGCCAGATTGAGCGTTTCCGAAATCGTGCGCGCCGCCGCCGAGATGGCATCGGCACTGGTGGGCTGCGGA
>JACMJT010000452.1 GCA_014380505.1 Hyphomicrobiales bacterium
CCTGATGGGCGCCATATCCTCGCCACGGTGGATATGATGGGACTGACGCCCGATGCCGTGTTGTATGTGGGCGACAGCATCACTGATGTGCTTGCGGCGCGTGACGCTAAGGTTCCAGTGGTTGCGGTTGCCTGGGGCTATGCCGGCAATGGCGGCGCGGCGGCCTTGGGGGCCGATGCCGTCATCGACGATTTTGCCGCCATTCCCGATCTGCTGCGCCGGTTGGTGCCATGACCCGCATCGCCGTCTGTTCCCGTTCATTCTCCAAACACCCGGTGCTGCGGGCTGAACTACTGGCGCGCTATTCCGACGTCACCTTCAACGATGACGGCCTCAGCCTGTCCGGCCCGGCGCTGATCGATTTCGTGCGCGGTCACGACCGCGCGGTCACCGCTTTGGAAAAGCTGGACGAAGCCTTCTTCGCCGCGTTGCCCGAACTGAAGATCATCGGCAAATATGGCGTCGGCCTGGACATGATCGATATGGAGGCCATGCGCCGCCACGGTGTGCGGCTGGGCTGGACCGGCGGCGTCAACCGGCGTTCGGTGACCGAATTGGTGGTCTCTTGCGCCATCGCCCTGCTGCGTCACGTGCCCCAGGGTAACCAAATGGTGCGTGACGGGGGTTGGCGTCAGCTTATGGGCCGTCAGCTCACCAACAAGGTGGTGGGCATCATCGGCTGCGGTCATATCGGCAAGGATTTGACCCAGGTGCTGAAGGCCTTCGACTGCACCGTGCTGGCCCACGATATCCGCGACTTCCCTGAATTCTATGCGGCCCACGGGGTGCGTCCGGTGGGGCTGGATGAGTTGCTGGCGATGTCTGACGTGGTCACCGTTCATCTGCCGCACGACGACAGCACGGCCAATATCCTGTCGGCGCAGCGTCTGGCCCTGATGAAGCCATCCGCCATCCTCATCAATGCCGCGCGCGGCGGGTTGGTGGATGAAGCGGCCATGAAGGCCATGCTCATGGATGGCCGGCTGGCCGGGGCGGCGTTCGACGTGTTCAATGGCGAACCGCCCACGGACATGGAGCTGTTGCGCCTGCCCAATTTCCTTGCCACCCCCCATGTGGGCGGCAGTGCGGAAGAAGCGGTTCTTGCCATGGGCCGGGCCGCCATCGACGGGTTGGAACGGGCAGACGTTCCGTGACCAACGCCAAGGGATCGGACTGGCAAGGCGTCGGTGTGCTGGCTGCCATTTTCCTGGCGCTTGTTCTGTTGCACCCCCAGCGGCTGCAGGTTCCCGGTGCCATCTTCGCGGCGGCCACGGCGGTGCTTGGTCTTTATCCGCTCATGCGCTTTCTGCGGGCGCAGCAGCCAGAGCCCCTGCCGTTCCTCGCCGCGTTAGGGGCGTTTTATGGGGTGTCGTTCGGGGTTGCGGCCTTTCTGACCGACATCATCTGGCCCAATGGCGAACCCATTCTGGTCTATCTGCTGGCGCCCAGCCTGTGGTCGCTATCCAACGATGCCATGGCCGCCATGTTCGTCGGTGCCTCGTCCCTGCTGATTGCCGCTCTTGCCGGCAGCACGGCATTGCGGCGGATCATGCCGGCGCTGCCTGTCGCCCCCGCCCGCAGCGAAGATTTCGGCCTGCTGCTTCTTGTCCGTCTGGGGATCGGCGGCATGGCCGGGGCCATGACGGGCATCCTGTTCCTGCCGGCGTTCCTGGGCTTTCTGCTGATCGTGCGCAACCGGCGGGTCGGCATGCTCATGGTGCTGGCGGTGTGCACCGTGGTCATGTTCGGTTATGGTCCTCTGAACGTCTTCCGCGCTTCCATCGACGAGGAAAGCCGGACGGCGGGATTCAGTGTCGAGCGTTATACCGCCCTGTTCCTGGAAACCCCCCGCCTTGTCATGATGAAGAGTGATTTCTCGCTGGTGGCCGCCGCACGCTGCTCGGTGCGCTTGCCCGAGGGCGAGGCGTCGCCGCTGTACCAATCCTGCGTCCAGGGCGAATATGGTTCCCATTACGATCCGCCGGGATCGGATTGGTCGGCTTTGGGCGCCGTCCTGCGGCAAAGCTTCAAGCGGATCAATCAGACTGCGCTGTTCGCCTTGGTGTATGAACGCACGCCGTCGCCGGTGCCCCATTGGGATGGCGAGACCTTGCGTCCGCTGCTGACCAGCATGGTGCCACGGGCATTATGGCCGTCCAAGCCCGAGGAGCGCGCCGGTCAGGCGTTCGGCCGCCGCTATGACCTCATCGCGCCTTCGGACGGCAATATGTCGGTGAATTTGTCCGTGCTGGTGGAGGCCTTCGCTAGTTTCGGCTGGCCGGGGCTGGCCGGGGCTGGCTGCCGGCGCGACGGTTCTGTTCCCCCTGGTCAATCAGGGCTCCAACCTCAGTCTGACTCTTGGCGGAACCGTGCCGCTGTTGATCGCTTTGGCGCTTCTGATATATGGCGTGACGTGGCTGGGTCCGCGCATTTTCCCTTTATTTCCGCGATAGAAGCAAAACCGGCCCGTCCTTGACACCCCTGGGGGCGATTGTTACCGTCGCCGCGGGTCGGATGTACCCCTGGTCAGCAAAGGCAAAAGTAGTGAAGGTCGTCATTCTTTGTGGTGGTCAGGGCACGCGCATCCGCGACGTCGCCGATAATATCCCCAAGCCCATGATCCCGGTCGGGCCTGCGCCGATCCTGTGGCATGTGATGAAGACCTATGCCAGTTGGGGGCACACGGAGTTCATCCTGTGCCTGGGCTATAAAAGCCACACCATCAAGGAATTCTTCCTCAACTACGAAGCCTTCACCAACGACTTCACCCTGACGCTGGGCCGGTCCAAGGGGATCGAGTATCACGGCGACCACGATGAAAGCGGTTGGAAGATCACCCTGGCGGAAACCGGCCTTGATTCGCTGACCGGCAGCCGGGTCAAGCGCATCGCGCCCTATCTGGGCGACGACGAAGAATTCATGCTGACCTATGCCGATGGCGTTGCCGACGTGAATCTGGATGCCCTGGTGGCGCACCACCGTTCCCACGGCAAGCTGCTGACCGTCACCGGCGTACGCCCGCCGGGCCGCTTCGGCGAGCTGGGCATGGACCATGAGGGCAAGGTGCGCGAGTTCAACGAGAAGCCCCAGACCAGCGAAGGCTGGATTTCCGGCGGCTATTTCGTCTGCAATCGCCGTGTGCTGGATTTCATCGGTGACGACAATGTCATGTTCGAGCAAGACCCCATGCGCCGCATCGTCGAGTCCGGCGAATTGATGGTGCACAAGCATGACGGCTTCTGGCAGTGCATGGATACCTATCGCGACTACGCCCTGCTCAATGATTTATGGGCCGCCGGCAAAGCCCCGTGGAGGCGCTGGTAATGCGCGCATCGCTGTCGTCCCTGGCGGGCAAACGAGTCCTCATCACCGGTGATACCGGCTTCAAGGGCTCGTGGCTGGCGCTGTGGCTGACCGAATTGGGGGCCGAGGTCACCGGTTTCGCCCTGGCGCCCGAGGGTGACCGCCCGCTGTTCGAACTGCTGGGCATGCGCCAGTACATGCGTCATGTGGATGGCGATATCCGCGACCTGGACCAATTGGCCCGGGTGTTCGACGACAGCCGTCCCGAGGTGGTGCTGCATCTGGCTGCGCAAGCGCTGGTGCG
>JACMJT010000453.1 GCA_014380505.1 Hyphomicrobiales bacterium
ATGGCGATCGCAACTTCGGTCACGCGGCTTCTTGGCATCACCCACCCCATCATCCTCGCTCCCATGGGTGGAGTGGCAGGCGGCAGGCTTGCGGCGGCGGTCACCGCGGCGGGCGGACTGGGCATCATCGGCGGTGGTTACGGCAATCCAAAAGCCGGCTATGGCGGCCACGAGTTCATGGAAAGGGAATTCCGCGCCGCAGGCAATGCGCCCATCGGCATCGGATACATCACCTGGTCATTGGCGCAATTTCCGGAGCTTCTGGATCAGGCGCTGGACCGCAAGCCCATCGCGGTTTTCCTCTCCTTCGGCGATGAAAAACAATTTGCCGGGAAGATCAAAGCCGCGGGATCGCTTCTGATCTGTCAGGTGCAGGATGTTGAGGGAGCGCGCCGGGCGGCCGACGCGGGCGCGGACATCATCGTAGCCCAAGGCACCGAAGCAGGCGGCCATGGCGCGCAGAAACGCGCGACCTTCGCTCTCGTTCCCGCGGTGGTGGATGCGGTTCATCCCATTCCGATTCTGGCCGCAGGCGGCATTGCGGATGGACGGGGCCTTGCCGCAGCGCTGATGCTAGGTGCCAGCGGAGCTTTGATCGGGACGCGGCTCTGGGCAACGCCAGAGGCGCTCGGGCATAACAACGTCAAGGAGCTTCTCCTCAAATCCAGCGGCGATACCACGATGCGCACGCGCATTTTCGATATCATCCGAGAACTTGACTGGCCGGAGGGCTATTCGGGCCGGGCGCTGGCCAATGAATTCACCGCCGCCTGGCACGGGCGCGAGGCGGAGCTTGCCTCCCGCATCGACGCGGAGAAGGAGCGATTCTGGTCCGCCATGCGCGAAGGCGATGTGAGCACTGCCGTAGTGTTCGCGGGCGAAGGACTGGACCTCATTCACGATATCAGGCCGGCCGGCGAAATCGTCCGCGAAATCGCGGCGGATGCGGAGGCGCTGCTGCGCAAGCCCAGCCACTTCTCGTTTCCATAGAGGGGAAACAATATTGCCATCCCATGACCCGTTGCTATTCGGCCAGTTCTGGTCTATATATTCAACTAGTTGAAAAAATGGGTTGGTTAAGCATGATCACCATTGGCGCCTTTGAGGCCAAGACGCATCTTTCCTCCCTTCTCGACAAGGTCGAAGCGGGGGAAGAGGTTGTGATCACCCGGCATGGCAAGGCGGTTGCCCGGATGGTGCCTGAAGCCGTTGCCGCAGGCGAGAGACTCGATGATACAATCGCCAGACTCAAGGAAATGCGCAGGACAACCAAGCTTCGCGGCTTGCCCTGGAAGGATCTGCGCGATCAAGGCCGCAAGTGATCGTCATTGACGCCTCCGTGGCTGTCGGCTGGTGCTTTGCCGATGAGGCGACACCGCGTGGCGATGCGGTTCTTGAGCGCGTGCGGGCCGAGGGTGCCCGAGTTCCTTCTCTCTGGCATCTTGAAGTCGCCAATGTGCTCCGCCAGGCCGAGCGGCGCGAGCGGATCAGCGAAGCCGAAACTTCGCTGCGGCTCGAATTGCTGGCGCAACTGCCAATCGCGACCGATGCCGACACAATGCAGCGGGCTTGGATGCAAACGCTCGCACTCGCGCGAACCCATACGCTCACGGTTTATGATGCCGCGTATCTTGAACTCGCAGCGCGTTTTGGCCTTCCGCTGGCCAGCAAGGACAGGGAGCTTCTGGCCGCGGCGCGGAAAAACGGGATTGCTGTATTGGCCTGTTGATTGGCGCTTCAGGAGAGTAGAAAATCATCATCAAACGACTTCAAGCCACGCAATAAAGCTGATAGGATCGTCCCATGACTTCAGCAGCACTCAAGGACGTTCTTCAACGGGCCGAAATGTGGCCTCCGGAGGACCAAGAAGAACTGATGCGGGCCGCGCTCTATATCGAGCGGCGGCATTCCAGTGACTTTGATCTGAACACGGATGATTGGAAAACTATTGAAGCACGGCTTGAGGCAGCGCGGCTTGGCGCCATCGCTACCGACGAAGAAGTGGCGGCAGTGTTCGGTAAATACCGCACTGCATGAGAGTCGGATTCAATCGTGGCGCGCTCGCTGATATTGACTTCTACGAGATAGCCTTGTCATCCAACTGTATCCGGCATGGTGCCGCGACTGCGGCCTTGGGATGCCAAGCAAGACGAGAGCGCGATCAAATTAGGTTGACTCTTCGTTTTATCTCCCTCCCCCTTGCGGGGAGGGATTAAGGGTGGGGGTCGCTCCGGCCTCGTAAGAGTAGCTGGCGGCTTTACTGCCACACCACCAGACCCCCACCCCTAGCCCCTCCCCGCAAGGGGGAGGGAGATAAAGGTAGTGGTTCAAAGCCAAGTGATCACCCTCTAATACGCGTAGTCGCGGAAGACACGGTCGATGTTGCCGTTCCATGAGGAATGGTAGAGGTCGAGAAGATTCTCGGCGGCCGTCTTGCCCGTCGCCGCTGTTTCATCGAGCACATCGAGGAAGGCGGCTTCGGTTTTGCCTTTGCAGCCCTGTTCGTTCCGCGCCACGAGGCCGGCACGCGAGATTGCCAGGACGTCCTTTGCAACGTCCTGCACCGTCCGCCCAGCAATCTTCGCTTTCAGGGCAAGGCGGGGCACGGCATCGCGGAGTGATTGGCGCTCGGCTTTTGTCCAGCCTTTCACCAGATCCCAGGCCGCATCGAGCGAGGACTGATTATAGAGAAGGCCCACGAACAGCGCCGGCAGGGCGCAAAGCCGGCGCGATGGCCCTGAATCGCAGCCGCGCATTTCGAGGTATGTCTTGAGCCGGACTTCCGGGAAAATCGTGGTGATGTGATCGGACCAATCCTTCAGAACAGGCTTTTCACCGGGGAGCTGCGGCAGCTTGCCATCGAGAAATTTACGGAAACTCTCGCCCGCCGCATTGATGTAGCGGCCATCGCGCATGACGAAATACATGGGAACATCGAGGGCGTAATCGACGTAGCGCTCGAACGACATTCCCTCCTCGAAGACGAAAGGGAGCATGCCGGCCCGTTGATTGTCGGTATCGCGCCAGACTTCGGAGCGGAACGACAGTAAGCCGTTGGGCTTGCCTTCAAGAAAGGGAGAATTGGCGAAGAGTGCCGTGGCGATGGGCTGGAGCGCCAATGATACGCGAAGCTTCTTCACCATGTCGGCTTCGGAGCCGAAGTCGAGGTTCACCTGCACGGTACAGGTGCGGAACATCATGTCGCGGCCATACTTGCCGACCTTGTCCATGTAGGGCGCCATGATCTGGTAGCGGCCCTTGGGCATCATGGGCGTTTCAGCTCTCGTCCACACCGGCGAGGCGCCGAGACCCAAGAAGCCGATGCCCAGCGCATCGCCCACTTCACGGACCTGGTCGAGGTGTTCATGCACCTCCTCGCAGGCATCGTGCACGGTTTTGAGCGGTGCTCCGGACAGTTCGAACTGGCCGCCGGGCTCGAGTGAGATGTTGCCGAGGCCCCGTGGATCGGAGAGAGCGATAATATTGTTGCCTTCATGGACGCCGCGCCAGCCGAAGCGGTCGCGGAGACCTTCAAGCAAGGCGCGAATGGAGCGTGGGCCGTCATAGGGAACCGGCGCCAGTGTATCGGTGAGGAAGGGAAACTTTTCGTGTTCGGTGCCGATCCGCCAATCCTCGCGGGGTTTCGATCCCGAGGCCAAATAACCGATGAGCTGGGATTTGGTCTCGATGGGCGCACGCGCCGCAAGTGTATCGGGGGCCGGTCCGCTCACGGATGAAATCCTGGTTGTTCGGAGGAGTGGATTTAGGCGCGGGCCTCCCATCCGGCAAGTCAAAGATTGAAGCGGGATCGATCAGGTTTCTTGATGCCAATCGCCCATGGCCGCCTGCACCAGCGCCAGGGCGGCCACCGCCGCCGTATCGGCGCGCATGATCCGGGGGCCCATGGAAATGGCCGTGACGAAAGCGCAGGACTTGAGCAAAGCCTTCTCCGCTTCGGTAAATCCGCCCTCCGGCCCTATGAGAACTGCGGCGGGCGGGCGCAAGCGCTTCAGCGCCACGAGGGGGTTGGCCACCTCGGCGGTCTCGTCGCAATAGACTAGCGCCCTGCCCTTGTCCCAGGCCGCCAGCAGCTTCTCCAGTTTTTCCGGCTCGGCGATTTCCGGCACGAAGACGAGATTGCACTGTTCGGCGGCCTCGATGGCGTTGGCGCGCATGCGTTCGAGATTGACGCGTCCGGCGATGGTGCGGGCGGTGATCACGGGGCGGAGCCTGCGGGCGCCAAGCTCGGTTGCCTTCTGCACCACATAATCGAGGCGTGCATGCTTCAGGGGCGCAAAAAGATAATCGATGTCGGGGGGCGCGCTGGCATCGGCCAGGTGCGTCTCACAGCGGATGCTGGCGGATTTCTTCGAGATGTTGAGGAGACGGCCAAGCCATTCGCCGTCGCGGCCATTGAAGACACGCACCGGATCGCCCTCGCCAAGCCGCAGCACGCCGGTCAGATAGTGGGTTTGCTCGCGGGAAAGCAGCATATCGCGAGCTGCGCCCAGCGCTTCATCGACGTAGAGGCGAGGAGTGGTTTTCATGGGTGGCCTGATGTACACCGCGCCCATGGGCGATGCCAGCAAGCAAGATATCCCCGTGGCCGACGCATTGCGCGGCCATTGGGCCGATCACTATTTGCCGCACGCCTTGCGCCCCTATGCGCGGCTGGCGAGACTCGAACGGCCCATCGGCTGGTGGCTGCTGCTCCTGCCCTGCTGGTGGGGAATGCTCTTGGCCCAGATCGCCGAAGGGGGCAGCAGGCCGAACCTCTGGTATGGCGCGCTCTTCCTCATCGGCGCCATCGTCATGCGGGGCGCGGGCTGCACCTTGAACGATATCATCGACCGCGAAATCGATGCCAAGGTCGCGCGCACGCGGTCGCGGCCGATACCCTCAGGCCAGGTGAGTGTCGGTCAGGCCGTCGTTTTCCTGATTGCACAATGCATCGCGGGACTTCTCGTCCTCGTACAGTTCAACCGGTTCACGATCCTGCTGGGTATTTCGTCGCTCGCCTTCGCGGCGATCTATCCTTTCATGAAACGGCTCACCTACTGGCCGCAATTGTTCCTCGGCCTTGCTTTCAACTGGGGCGCGCTGGTGGGCTGGAGCGCCATTCACGGCAGCCTCTCGTGGCCGCCCGTTCTTCTCTATCTCGGCGGCGTTTGCTGGACACTGGCGTACGACACGATCTACGCCCACCAGGACAAGGAGGACGACATCCTGATCGGGATCAAGTCGACGGCATTGAAATTCGGCGATGCCAGTCTGCCGTGGCTAACCTTGTTCTTCGCCGGATCGCTGTTGCTTATCGATCTTGCGTTATGGCTGGCGGGTTCCTCGTTCATTGCCCATATGGGCGTTGCCGGTGCGGCTCTCCACGCGGCGTGGCAATTGTGGCGCTTCAGGGCGGATGATCCGGCGCGTTGCCTTGAAATCTTCCGCTCCAATCGCATATTTGGATTGATTATAGTTGCCTCACTTCTGCTGGACCTCCTCATCCCATGATCGACGACCTTCTGAACATCGCCAGCGATGCTGTTGCCCACGCGCGCAAGCTCGGCGCCGATGCCGCGGAAGCATCGGTGGCGGACGGCCGCAGCACCGATGTGGAAATGCGCGACGGCCGGATTGAAAAGCTCGAAGGCTCCGAAGGGCGGCGCATTGGGCTCACGGTGTTCAACGGCAAATCCTCCGCCACGATCTCCGGAAGTGTGCTGACGAAGGAGGCTATCCACCGCCTGGCTGAGAACGCACTTGCCATGGCGAAGCTCGCTCCACCCAATCCCTTTGCGGGCATCGCCGATCCGCAACAGCTCGCCACCTCGTTTCCTAAACTCGATCTTGTCTCCGAGCAGCTTCCCGGCGCCGCTGAGCTTGAGCGCATGGCGCGCGATGTCGAAAAAGCGGCTTTGGGCGTTGCAAGTGTCAGCAAATCCGGCGGCGCCAGTGCCTCCGCATCGGATCGAAGCGCCGCACTCGTCATCTCCAATGGCTTTGCGCAAGGCAATCGGCGCACCGGCCTCTCAATCGGCGTTTCCGCGATCGCCGGCGAAGGCACGGCGATGGAACGCGACTATGACTATTCCTCGGCCATCCATTTCGGCGATTTGCGGACGCCGGACTCCGTGGGTCTCGAAGCAGGCCGGAGGGCCGTGCGGCGGCTCAATTCGCGCAAAGTCAAATCACAGGCGGTTCCCATTGTTTTCGACCAGCGGGTGGCCTCGAGCCTTATCCACCATGTGCTGGGCGCCATCAGCGGATCGGCAATCGCTCGCGGCACGAGTTTCCTCAAGGATTATCTGGGAAAACGGATATTTCCGGAGGGCATTACGATCGTCGAAGATCCCTTTATTCCGAGGGGCCTTGGCTCGCGGGCCTTCGACGGTGACGGGATAGCGCGCGCAAAGCGGAATATTATTGATGGCGGCGTGCTGACCACATGGTTGCTCGATTTGCGCTCGGCGCGCCAGCTTAACCTGGCGCCCACGGGCCACGGATCGGGGGTGTCCAATGTCTATCTGAAAGCCGGGACAGCGTCCCGCGACGAGCTGTTGCGGGACGTCCCCCGGGGACTTTATGTGACCGAGATGATCGGTTCGAGCGTCAACATGGTGACGGGCGACTACAGCCGCGGCGCTTCGGGCTTCTGGATCGAGAACGGCGAACTGACCTATCCCGTGAGTGAAATCACCATCGCCGGCAATCTCAAGGACATGTTCCTCAATTTGACGCAGGCCTCCGACCTCGAATTCCGCACCAGCATCAATGCGCCGACGTGCCGGGTGGAGGGGTTGACGATTGCCGGACTCTGATTGTCTGAGACAAGATGCGGAACTGCTGTTCGACGCGGTGCGCGAGGCCGGTGCCTTGGCTTTGACCATGTTTCGCCAGAATGTGCGACGCTGGTCGAAACCTGATGGTTCGCCCGTGAGCGATGCTGACGTCAAGGTCGATGCGCTGTTGCGCGACAAACTCCACGCATCCCGGCCTGGCTACGGCTGGCTGTCGGAAGAAACGCCCGACAGCGATGAACGGCTCGCCTGCGAGAAAGTCTGGGTGGCCGATCCGATCGACGGCACGAGGGCCTTCGTCAATGGCGGCAGCGAATGGTGCATTGCCGCTGCCCTCGTATCGGCGGGACGGCCAACGGCTGCCGCCATCTACCGCCCCGTGTATGAGGAGTTCTATTCGGCGGTGGCCGGGGAAGGCGCCCGCATGAATGGCTCGAGCATCGTGACGACGGACGCCGATACGCTCACCAACGCCCACGTCGTGGGCACGCGAAAATCCCTTGCGCCGCTCAGCGAACATGGAATCCAGGCCGATGTCTCCGGCACATTGCCGCTACAACTGCGACTCGCTCTTGTGGCCTCGGGCCGGTTCGACGCCGCCGTGTCGTTCGGCAATAAGCACGACTGGGATCTCGCGGCAGGCGATTTGATCGTTCAGGAGGCGCAAGGGCAAGCCAGCGACCTTTCGGGCCGCAGCTATATTTACAACCGCCCGCAGGCGTGGCAGCACGGCATGGTCGCAGCAGGCAGCAAACGCCATACCAAACTCATTGAAGCGTTGAGGGCAACATGAAGAAACAGCTCCTCCACATGGTCTTCGGCGGCGAGTTGAATGATCTCAAGGGCGTCGATTTCAAGGACCTCTCGGCGCTCGATGTCGTGGGATTCTATCCCGATTACGCGACGGCGCATAAAGCGTGGCTGGGCAAGGCGCGCGAAACCATCGACAACGCGCAGATGCGCTATTTCATCGTGCACCTGCACCGCCTGCTCGACCCTGACGCCACGACGCCGGCCAAGGGCTGACGCATGACGGACGAAGCGGCCGAGCCGCCGGCAACGCGTTCCATGTCGCGACCTCCGCG